>JADHLS010000010.1 GCA_016780605.1 Reyranella sp. | reverse complement strand
GAGATCAAGCCTTGCCCGGGACGCGAGGTCGAGACCGGCCGCGTCGTCGTCGAGACGCTGCGCCGCTGTTGGCCGGACAGGTTGCCGCCGCCGCTGCTGTCGAGCTTCAAGGACGCCTCCTTGGCCGAGGCCCATCGTGTGGCGCCGGAGTTCGCGCGCGCCCTTCTGCTGGACAAGATCGAAGGCGACTGGCGTGCGCGTGCTGAAGCCGTGGTGGCACAGGGCATCAACACAGACGGCGAGAAACTGACAGCGGTCCGCGCCGTCGAAGTACGCAAGGCGGGCTACACGCTCAGCGTCTACACCATCGACGATGGCGATGTCGCACGCGCCCTGATCGGTATGGGTGTCGCCTGCATCATCACCGACGCGCCGGACGTGATTCTGGCGGCGTTGGCGTGACCACCTCACCCTGAGGAGCGCACGAAGTGCGCGTCTCGAATGCGCGCGGTAAACCGCGCGTGGGTGGGCAACACCACGACTGGGGCCATCCTTCGAGACGCCGTGCTTCGCACGGCCCCTCAGGATGAGGATGTGCGGCCAAATTGGGGTTGCCTTCTTTACACAGCCTTGGTGGACTGTCATCTGACTGCAACAAAACAGACATATCGCAGTCTCTTCAGCCATCGATAGATCGGCGGGGTTCAGGGAGGTTTTTGGCTATGACACGGATACTTTTCTCGTCCGTCGCCGCGGCGGCCGTTCTGGCGAGCGCGCCGATGGCCTGGGCGCAGACCGAGATTCAGTTCTGGCACGCGATGGGCGGCAATCTCGGCGAGACGGTCAACGAGATCGCCGACGGCTTCAACAAGAGCCAGAGCGAATACAAGGTCGTGCCGGTCTACAAGGGCTCCTACACCGAGACCCTGACGGCGGCGATCGCGGCCTTCCGCGCCAAGCAGGCGCCGCACATCGTCCAGGTCTTCGAGGTCGGCACCGCCAACATGATGGCGGCGAAGGGCGCGATCTACCCGATCTACCAGGTGATGGCGGACGCCAAGGAGCCGTTCGATCCCAAGGCCTATATCGGGCCGGTCTACGGCTACTATTCGACGACCGACGGCAAGCTATTGTCCATGCCGTTCAACTCCTCGACACCGGTGCTCTACTGGAACAAGGAGCTGCTCGCCAAGGCCGGCCTCGATCCCAACAAGGGCCCGACGACCTGGCCGGAGCTCGGCGAGATGGCCAAGAAAGCCGTCGCCGCCGGCGCCAAGTGCGGGTTCACGCCGCAATGGCAGACCTGGACCCTGATCGAAAACTACGGCGCTTGGCACAACTTGCCCTACGCGACCAAGGAAAACGGCTTCGGCGGCACCGACATCGAGCTCAAGTTCAACGATGAGCCGCGCATCAAGCTGATCCAGATGATGGCCGACTGGACCAAGGACAAGACCTTCGTCTACGGCGGCCGCGAGGGCAAATCCGACACGCTGTTCAACGGCGGCGAATGCGCCTTCCGCATCGGCTCGTCGGGCTCGGCCGCCGGCGCCGACAAGGCGCTCGGCCAGGACAAGGTCGGCATGGGCATGATGCCGTACTCGCCCGACGTGGTCTCCAAGCCGCAGAACTCGATCATCGGCGGCGCCACGCTGTGGGTGCTGCAGGGCAAGCCCAAGGATGAATACAAGGGCGTCGCCAAGTTCATGACCTACCTGTCGAGCACGCCGGTCCAGGCCAAGTGGCATCAGGACACCGGCTACGTGCCGATCACGACGGCGGCCTACGAGGCGACCGACCAGTCGGGCTTCTACAAGAAGTTCCCTGGCCGCGACATCGCCATCAAGGAGCTGACCCTCAACCCGCCGACCGAGAACTCCAAGGGCCTGCGCATCGGCAACTTCGTGCAGATCCGCGACGTCGTCGACGAGGAGCTGGAGAACGTGTGGTCGGGCAAGAAGGACGCCAAGGCCGCGCTCGACGAGGCGGTCAAGCGCGGCAACGAGCTGCTGAAGAAGTTCGAAGCCGCGAACAGGTAATCACCCGGGCCTGGCTCCGCCGCGGGGGCGGCGGAGCCGGCAAGGGTGAACGGGGGACAGTGATCGGGGGATGGAGAAGCGGGTCACCTTCAATGAGCGATGGCTGCCCTACCTTTTGGTGGCGCCGCAGATCGTCATCACCGTGGTGTTCTTCTTCTGGCCCTCTGGTGAGGCGATCTGGCAGTCGGTGGTGACGGAAGACGCCTTCGGCGGCAACACCAAGTTCGTCTGGTTCGACAATTTCAGCCACCTCCTCGGCGATCCCAACTATTTCGCCTCGGTGCGCGTGACGCTGGTCTTCAGCGCCCTGGTCGCTTCGCTTGGCCTCGCCGTCTCGCTGCTGCTCGCAGTTATGGCCGACCGCGTGATCCGCGGCGCGCAGGTCTACAAGACGATCCTGGTCTGGCCGTATGCCGTCGCGCCGGCGGTGGCGGGCGTGCTGTGGGGCTTCCTGTTCAATCCCTCGGTCGGCGTCGTCGCCTGGCTGCTGGCCAAGATCAGCATCGACTTCAACTACGTCATGAACGGCAACCAGGCGCTGCTGCTGGTCGTGTTCGCCGCGGTCTGGAGCCAGGTCAGCTACAACTTCCTGTTCTTCCTGGCCGGCCTGCAGTCGATCCCCAAGTCGCTGATCGAGGCCGCCGCCATCGACGGCGCCGGGCCCGGCCGGCGCTTCTGGGACATCGTCTTTCCGCTGCTCTCGCCCACCGGCTTCTTCCTGCTGGTGATCAACATCATCTACGCCTTCTTCGGCACCTTCGGCATCATCGGCTCGCTGACCCAGGGAGGGCCGGGCCAGGCCACCAACATCCTGGTGTGGAAGGTCTACAACGACGGCTTCCGCGGCCAGGATCTCGGCGGCTCTTCGGCGCAGTCGGTGATCCTGATGATCGTGGTGATCGCGCTCACCTTCGTGCAGTTCCGCTTCATCGAGCGGCGAGTGCATTACTGATGGTCGAGAACCGGCCCTTCGTCACCTGGCTCAGCCACATCGTGCTGATCGTCGGCCTCGTGGTGATCGCCTTTCCGGTGTGGATGACCTTCGTCGCCTCGACGCACGACCAGGCGACCATGCTGCGCTCGCCGGTGCCGCTGTGGCCGGGCTCGCACCTGATCGACAACTACAAGGAAGTGCTGTTCGAGGGCTACAACGCCAAGCGCGGCACCGTGCCGATCTACGTCACGCTGACCAACAGCATGGTGATGGCGCTCGGCGTGGCGATCGGCAAGATCGCCATCTCGATCATCGCCGCCTTCGCCATCGTCTATTTCCGTTTCCCGCTGCGCATGACGTTCTTCTGGGCGATCTTCGTCACCCTGATGCTGCCGGTCGAGGTGCGCATCGTACCGACCTACGGCGTGGTCGCGAACCTCGGCATGCTCGATTCCTATTCCGGCCTGGTGATCCCGCTGATCGCCTCGGCCACCGCGACCTTTCTGTTCCGCCAGTTTTTCCTCAGCGTCCCCGACGAGCTCACCGAGGCCGCCCGCGTCGACGGCGCCTCGCCGATGCGCTTTTTCTGGGACATCCTGTTGCCGATGAGCCGCACCTCGATCGCGGCGCTGTTCGTGATCCAGTTCATCTACGGCTGGAACCAGTATCTCTGGCCGCTGCTCGTCACGACCAAGCAGGATTTCTACACCGTGGTCATGACCGTCTCGCGCCAGGCCAACGTGGTCGATGCGGTGCCGAGCTGGAACCTGCTGATGGCCATGGCGATGCTCGCCATGCTGCCGCCGGTGCTGGTCGTGGTGTTCATGCAGCGCCAGTTCGTGCGCGGTCTGGTCGAGACGGAGAAATAGGCCATGGCGCAAGTCCATCTGCGCGGCGTGAAGAAGACCTACGACAACAAGGTCGAGGTGATCCACGGCATCGACATGGAGATCGCCGACGGCGAGTTCATCGTCATCGTCGGCCCCTCGGGCTGCGGCAAGTCCACGCTCTTGCGCATGGTCGCCGGGCTGGAGCGCATCACCGGCGGCCAAGTGGCGATCGGCGATCGCGTGGTCAACGAGCTCGAGCCCAAGGACCGCGACATCGCCATGGTGTTCCAGAACTACGCGCTCTATCCGCACATGAGCGTGTACGCCAACATGGCCTATGGCCTGAAGATCAAGGGCATGGCCAAGGACGAGATCGACCGGCGCGTCCAGAAGGCGGCCAAGATCCTCGAGCTCGGCACCTTCCTGCAGCGCCTGCCGCGCCAGCTCTCGGGCGGCCAGCGCCAGCGCGTCGCCATGGGCCGCGCCATCGTGCGCGAGCCCGCGGTGTTCCTGTTCGACGAGCCGCTCTCCAACCTCGATGCCAAGCTGCGCGTGCAGATGCGGCTCGAGATCAAGCGCCTGCAGCGCGAGCTCGGCGTCACCTCGATCTACGTCACCCACGACCAGGTCGAGGCGATGACCCTGGCCGACCGGCTGATCGTCATGAATGGCGGCGTCGCCGAGCAGATCGGCTCGCCGATGGATGTCTATGACCGGCCGGCCACGGTGTTCGTGGCGGGCTTCATCGGCTCGCCGGCGATGAACTTCCTGGCGGCGCGGGTCGGCCAGGATCGCCAGTCGGTCGATCTTGCCGGCACGGGCAGCCCCATCACCCTGCCGCTGGGGCGGACGACCTCGGCATCAGCCGGCACGGCGGTGGCGCTCGGCGTGCGGCCCGAGCACCTGCAGCCGGTGAACGACGGTCCGCTGCGCTTCGAGGTCGAGCTGGCCGAGCCGCTGGGCGCCGACACGCTGCTGCATGGCCGCTTCGGCGCGGCGCACGAGCTGGTGACGGTGCGCCAGGGCGGCCATGTCCTCGCCCGACCCGGCGAGAGCCGGCATTTCAAGGCCGAACCCGGCCATCTGCACCTGTTCGATTCCCAGACCGGCAAGCGTTTCGCCGACGCTTGAGCCTCACCAGGTCATGCGCACGCCGGCGGTGATGGCGTGCATGTTGTCCTGTCCGGAGATGTCGCCCTCGTAGCGGAGATAGATCGAGGTCGCGTCGGCCACGGCGGTGTTGGCTGAAAGGCCGATCAGCACGCCGTCACGCTGCGGAGAGACGCCCCAGGTCGTGAACGGCATGGCGGGTGCGCCCGCGAGTGTCGCCGTCACCGGCCGGCCGACATCGGCATATTCATGGCTCCAGCCCAGCCGGAACTGCATCGCCAGCTTCTCTCGCCAACCGAGATCCATCGCGCCACCGAGCTGTGCCCCCAGCACCGAGCGCAGTGAGTTGGTGGTCTGCTGCGCCACCGTGAGGTTCAAGGACTGCGCCCCGGTCTCGGTGAAGGCGTTCTGGGTGCCGGTGTAGGCCTGCAGCCGAGCGAACGGTGTGACGAAGGCCTGCGCCGTGCCGCCAAGATCGAAGCGATAGCCGGTCTCGACCTGGCCATAGAACTGGTTGGCGCCGGTCTGGCCGTAGGCGGTGCGCTGCGCCAGGCCGGGGATGGGAATGTTGCGCCACATCTGGTTGCCCGTGTAGGCGTAGCCCGCGACGGCATCTGCATAGACCTTGTCCTGGGCGAAGCCGCCATAGAGGCCGACCTGGAAGGTGTTGGAGCGTCCCAGGCCATCGAAGCCCGAGACCCACTGCGTGCCCGTCGAGTAGCCGGTGGTGATGCCCATGCGGAAGCTGTCGGTGATCAGCCGGTCGAGGCCCACGGCGACGCCGCCCGCATTGTAGGTGACCGCGCCGACCGGCTGTTGGGTGCCGATGGTGCCCAAGCCGCCCAGCGCCCCGCCCCAGGCACCCCACTTGGGCGGTGCGGTCGGATCGCAGGCGACATCGCAGGCTTCGGCGAGGGCGACGCGATTGCTGACCGGCGAGCCGCCGCCGCCGGTCTGGTTGGCGAAGTTGTTCATGAACAGCTGCGCGCCCTGCACCATGGAGGTCGAGAAGCCGGCGTAGTTGTTGCCCGACAGCGCCTGCATGAAGGCTTGGCCCTGCTGGACGGTGGCGGTGGCCATGGTGCCGAGCACGGTGGCGTAGTCGCCGGTGGCGAAGGGGGCGCTGGCGTCGAGCACCGCGCCGACGGCGTACTGGGTGTTGTTGAGCGCCTGGGCGGCGAAGCCGCCGACCTGCAGGGTGAGATAGACGTTGTTGGCGTCATAGCTCAGCGACGACTGCAGGAAGGGATAGAGCTCGTTCACCGACGCGAAGGTGGTGCCGCCGAGTCCACCCTGGGCATTGAGGATGGTGTAGGTCGCGACAGGCGCCAGCGGCAGGCCGGGCACCACACTCACTTGCACGGCGCCCCCCAACGTCGCAGTGCCGCCGACGTTGATGCGGTCGCTCGATCCACCGCCGAACACCTCCGTGGCATAAACGCCGCTCGACGATTGCGAGAAGTTGCCGCCGACCGTGATCGTGCCCACGGAGTTGCCGGGAGCGACGACGCCGGCGTTGAACAGGCTGCCGCCGATGCTGCCGTTGCCGGAGAAGGCGCCGAGGTTGGCCACGTCGCCGCTGATCGACCCGTTGTTGACGAACGTGCCAGTGCCCCCGTTTATCACCGATCCGGTGATCGAGCCGGTGTTGGTCGCCGTGCCGGTGTTGGCGAGGTTGCCGATGAAGCTGCCGCTGTTGCTGAAGCTGCCCTGATTGAGCTGCCATACGCCCGGCGTGTTGTAGGTGCCGGTGTTGGTGAAGCTGCCGCCGCTATTGACCGTGAGGTTGCCGCCACCGCTGACCGTGCCGCTGTTGATGAAGCTGCCACCGTTGTTGACGGTGAGGTCGCCGATGATCGAGCCGGTGCTGGCGACGGTGAGCGTGCCGCCGTTCACGATGGTGCCGCCGGTGTATGTGCCGGTTCCCGCCAGCGTCACCGATCCGCTGTTCAGGGCCAGACTCCCCGGCCCCGTGATCGAGCCGCTGAAAGTGCCCGAACCGGTCTGCTGCAACGTCGTTGCCGCCATCAGATAGGTCGGAAAGATCGCGTTGAATCCGTTCTGCAGCACCAGGTTGCCCTGCAGGGCCAGCAACGGGACGATTGTCACGGTGGTGCCGGCGGCGGTGGCCAGGCCGCTCAGCCGATAGCCGACGAACCCGCCGATCGGGTCGTAAAGGTAGTCGTAGCCGGCGAAGAATGCGCGCCCGGTATTGAGCTGGGCAGCGACCGACGAGTCCTGGACGACCTCCACGAACGAGGGCTGGACTCCATTGCTGAGCGGCGTCGGGGTAGCGGTGTTGTCTGCCGAGAACGTGTACGACGCCACAGCCGTGCTTTGGCCCGGCAGGAAGATCGAAACCTGGGTTCCGGTGGGCAGGCATTTTGCGCTGGCATTCGCGCATGCCTGGGTGCCCGTGATGCCGCCGGCCGGCTGAGAAACGATCATGTAGCCGATGCCGCTGTCGGGCAGCATGTTGATGCTTCCGATTGTCTGAGTGCCCATCTTGATCGTTGCCGTAGCGGGGTTCCAGCTTGCCGGGCATCCCATGCCGGCCACGGTGCAGCCGGCCGGCAGTGCCGCGCCGCTCGGCGTGAGCTGCACGAACGAAAAGTTATTCGTGTTGGACTGGGTCAGGCCAAGGATGACGCCGGGCGCTCCGTATGGATTGGCGCTGCTGTTCGTGACGATGTAGCCGGGGTTCATGTTCGTCACCGGCTGGCCGTTGATCGTCAGCAAGCCCAGGAAGGGGTTGAGGTTGGGAAGAGGCATGCCGCTCGCCAGCTGCAGGCCGCCACGCGCGAAGCCGACACCCATTTGCGCGGCGGTGCCGGCCGACCACAGGATCGGCACCCGCGCGGTTGCCGTCTGGCCGTTCTGGCCATTGATCGTCACCGTGGTGAGATAGAGCGTACCGCTGCCGCTGGTGCCGCTGCTCGAATAGGTGATTCCGCCCGCCCCCAGATTGACGTCGCCCGGGCCGGGTTGGTAGGCCGTCTGGCCGGCATTGATGCCCAGTGAACCGGTATCCATCGTGAAGTTGCTCGTTTTCGTGCCGGTGCCGAAGGGCAGCGTCAGCGATACCAAGCGGAAATCCGCGGGGTTGAGCGCGTTCTGGCCGTTGGCCGACACGAACGGCACGAAAAAGGATGTGCTGGCGTTGTTGTAGTAGTTCCACTGCGCCTGTGCTGGAGCGCTTGCGGCTAGCAGCGTCGCCACGCTTGCCCCGATTCCAAGACCACGCTGCCAGCTCTTTATCCAAAAGCTTCCCTTGTTCTTATTTGCCGCGCCCATGCCGGCCTTCCCCCGAACTGCCACGAAGATGCCTCAATTTGACATGCCCTAATGCAAATTGCACTGCAAATGTGGACTTCTGCAGCTGTCTGATCACCGGAGTGCAGATTCTGGTCGACCTGCCTAACGATGCAGTTGTCGGCGGTAGTGGTCGCCCAAAGGGTCGTTGCCGAAGTCGGCGGCGAGGTCGCGCCATACCGAATGGATGTGGTTGGCGCTGTTCTGGGTGTTGTCGTACTCGATCAACGTCACCGGTCCGTGAACGCGGAAGTAGTAGCCCTCGCCGCGCTGCAGCGACCCCGCCCAGGCGAAACGGAACTGGTCGACGCCTTGCTCCATGACTCGCCGCTTCTGCGCCGTCACCAGGTCGGGCGCGAGCGTGCCGAGAAAGCGATCCATCAAGGCCTCGACGCGCTGCCGCGCCGCGCCGTCCATGGCGCCGAGCTGCAAGCCGCGCGGCTGGCCGAGATCCTGCTCGCGCTGCGGGCTCGCGACAATGTCGCCGAACGAGCGGTTGGCGATGAGCGCAATGCGCTGCTGCGACTCGCTGAGGCCGGTCATGATCTCGCGGGCGAGATCCTCGGACGCGCCGAGCAGGCGGAACCCCTTGTGCGGGCCCTCGCGCACCGTGGCCGGATGGGCGCCGACGAAGAACGGCGTCACCGCGATGTTGGCCGCCGCCGGCAGCGCCACGTTCAGCGACAGATGATGACCCTCGAAGCGCCAGCCCCAGGGGAAGCGGCCGGGCGTGCCGAAGATCGAGACATAGTAGCGGTCGGGATCGCGGAAGCTGCCCTGCTGCTCGCGCAGCACGCCCTCGACCAGCCGCACGCCGTCGAGCAGGCTCAGGCCCTGCTCGTTCAACACCGTGGCGAACAACGACCGCGCTGCCTCGGCCTGGACCGGCGTCATCTCGCCCAGCGTCAGGCCCGCGCGGCTGCGCGGGATGTAATGCCAGTCGAGCCGGTTGGGCGCATCGAAGGCGATCGACACCTTGCGACGCTGGCCATCGTCCAGCGACGCGAGGAAGCGGCTGGCCTGGTCGGCGATGCGCTGGGCGGCGTCGGCACTCTGGGCGCTGGCGCCGCCGAAAGGCAGGAAGGTCGCTGCCGCCAGCACGAAGCGCCGGGTCGGCGACTGATGCCGGTGGTGATGGGGATGCGGATGAACGTGCGAGTGCCAGCCGTCGTGCGGCATGGCGCGCCCGACCGGCCTACGACGAGGCGCGCGGGTACTTCAGCGTGCAGCCGTAGGGCCGGGTCGACGCTTCGGCCACCTGCCTGCCCGCCAGCACTTCGCGCAAGGCCACGCGCACATACTGCTTAGCCTTGGGAATGTCGGCGACGTCGGCCGATGGGATGGAATCGATGCCGCCCTTGTAGACCAGGGTGCCGTTGGCATCGATGACGTACATGTGCGGCGTCACGGTGGCGCCGTAGGCGCGCGCGATCTTGCTTTGAGGATCGAGCAGCACGGCGGCGGGCGCGGCGTCGCGGCTCTTGGTGAGATCGTTCGCCTGGGCGGCCGTGACATAGCCCTGCTCGCCCTTGGCCGACGACGCCGAGGTCAGCCACACCACGCCCTGGCCGGCGGCTTCGCGCTGCTGGTCCTGCATGTTCCTGGCGCTGTAGTGCTTGCGGACGTAGGGGCAGCCGTCATTCGTCGTCTCGATCACCACGACCTTGCCCTTGAGATCGGCCAGCGACCATGTCTTGCCGTTGCTGTCGACGGCGGTGAAGAGCGGCGCAGGCTTGCCGATGTCGGGGCTATCGGCGAAGGCAATCGCGGGCATCACGGCGGCGGCCGCGCTGCCCAGCAGCAGCGTGCGGCGGGGAACGATGAAGCTCGACATGTTGTCTCCTAACGCTTGGCCGGAATCTCGGCCAGTTCGGAAAGAATCAACGACTCGGTCAGCACCTGCGGCAGGATCTTGGGCTGCGCGGCGCCGGGCACCCAGAGAAGATAGAGCGGCACGCCGGCGCGGCTCAGCTCCTTCAACAAAGATGTGATCTCGGGATCGCGGTTGGTCCAGTCACCCTTCAGTTTCACGACGCCCGCCTGTTCAAAGGCGTGACGCGTCGCCGGCGTCTCGAGCGCCACGCGCTCGTTCACCAGACAGGTAATGCACCACGCCGCCGTGAAATCGACGAACACCGGCTTGCCCTCGGCCACCGCCTGGTTCATGCGCTCGCGCGAGAAGCGCTCCCAGCCGTCGAAGGTGACGCCCCCCGCCGGACCGCCGGACGCCGAGGCCGCCGTGGCCGAGCCGTCCTCTAGTTTGAGCGCGGCGGCGAAAGCCAGCAGCACGGCCACGGCGGCGAGGCCGCGGCGCATCCAGGTCGCGGCCGATGCGCCGCTTCCAAGTCTCAGCAGCCAGATGGCGAAGGCGATCAGGATCATGCCGCCCAGTGCATAGATCACGCCGTCGGGGCCGGTCTGCTGGGTGAGCACCCAGATCATCCAGACCGTCGAAGCGTACATCGGGAAGGCGAGGAACTGGCGCAGCCGGTCCATCCATGGGCCTGGCCGCGGCATCAACCGCTGCAGCGCCGGCGTGATTGCGAGCAGGAGATAAGGCAGCGCCAGGCCAAGCCCCAGCGCCAGCAGTACGGCCATGGTTTCAGGCGCCGGCTGGCTGAGGGCAAAGCCCACGGCGGCTGCCATGAAGGGCACCGTGCAGGGCGTCGCCACGATCACGGCCAGCACGCCGGTGAAGAAGGCGCCGGTCGTGCCGCCGCGCGCGACGAGACCCTGGCCGATGCCGGCGAAGCGGCTGCTGAACTCGAACACGCCGGAGAGGTTGAGGCCGACGACGAAAAAGAGATAGGCGATCAGGAGCGAGAAGACCGGCGACTGGAACTGGAAGCCCCAGGTCACCTCGCCGACGCTGGCGCGGATGGCGATGACCAGCGCGGCCATGGCGGCGAAGGAGACCAGCACGCCCAACGTATAGGCGACGCCGTCGCGCCGCATCGCGCTCCTCTCGTGACCGGCCAGGCGCGCGAAGGCTGCGGCCTTCATGGCGAGCACGGGGAACACGCAGGGCATGAGGTTCAGGATCAGGCCGCCCAGCAACGCGAACAGCAGGGCTTCGACCAGCGACAGCTGTTCGCCGCCCGCCGCCGCCAATGACGACGTGGGCACGAAGGCAGGATCGAGCTTGGCCGCGACGTCGAAGGCCTGCTGGACGTCGCCGCCCGCGGCCTTCTCGGTCAGCACCAGCGTGCCCATGAGCTCGGCGGGCATCGCCGCCTTGGCGTCGCCACGGCGCAGCGGGATGCGGATGCCTTCGGCGCCGATCACCGCATTCTGCTTGGCCATGCTGGCGACCGGACCCCAGTCGGCCGGAAAGAAGTAGACGTCGCGGATGGTGTCGGCCTTCAGGCCCTTGGCCTCGACGATCACCGTGGGATCGCCCGACTTCGCCACGCCGTACTTCGCCGGCCACGGACTGGGCATCGGCACCTGCTGGCGCGCCTTGTCGAAGATCGCGCGTGTAGCGGGCGATGCGGGCGCACCGGTCGCCGTCACCGGCAAGGTCAGCGCGAGCTTGGCGTCCTCGGGGATGCAGACGTCCTCGCAGACCAGCCAGTTGGCTTCGGCGGCGAGCTTGAAGTCGCCGGCAGCCTTGGCGGACGGCGTGATCTGCACCATCAGCACCGCCTCGTCCTTGAAGCCGTAGTTGATGATGCCGCCGATGTCGAAGAGATGCGGACGCGGCCACACGATCGGTCCGGCCTTGGCGCCCTCGGGCAGCTTCCAGGCGATTTCGGTCGGCAGCCCCGATTCACCTGGGTTCTTCCAGTAGGTGTGCCATTTGGGTCGGATGGTCTGGCGCAGGGCGACCCAGAACGGCTCGCCCAGTTTCACGGCGGAAACATCGGCCAGAAGCTCGGCGCGCACGTTCTCGGTCTGCACGACGGCCGACGAGGGGGATTGCGCGAAGGCCGGGGCCGCGATCAACGCCAGGAGAAGGGCGAACAGACGCTTCATGAGAGCCTAGTAAGTGACGCTCCGCCTACGCCGATGCAAGGCAATCCAGATCACCGCGGCGTGATATTTTGCCCTCGCAAGGCCACAAGTCTAAGGTCTTGGCGCGGTTGGGGAAAATCATGTTGCGCATCGACGACAAGCGGCTGCTGGCGGCGCTCGACGAGCTGGCCGGGATCGGCGCCATCGAGGGCGGCGGCTGCGCGCGGCTGGCGCTCGGCGATGCGGACAAGGCGGGCCGCGATCTCGTCGTCGGCTGGATGAGGGCGGCGGGCCTCGATGTGCGCATCGACGCCATCGGCAATGTGATCGGCGTGCGCGCCGGGACCGAGAACCTGGCCCCGGTGATGACCGGCAGCCACATCGACACCGTGCGCACCGGCGGGCGCTACGACGGCAACTACGGTGTGCTGGCCGGCCTCGAGGTGGTGCGCGCGCTGAACGACGCGAAGCGCGTCACGCGCCGGCCGATCGCAGTCGCCTTCTTCACCAACGAGGAGGGCGCGCGCTTCCAGCCCGACATGATGGGCAGCCTGGTCTATGCCGGCGGCCTCGGGCTCAACGAGGCCTATGCCGCCGTCGACAAGGACGGCGTCTCGGTCGGCGACGAACTGCGCCGCATCGGCTATCTCGGGCCGGCGCGGCCCGGAGCGCTCAGGCCGCACGCCTTCGTCGAGCTGCACATCGAGCAGGGCCCGATCCTCGATGAGGAGAAGGTGCGCATCGGCGTGGTCGAGAGCGTGCAGGGCATCTCGTGGACCGAGTACACCGTGACCGGCGTTTCCAACCATGCCGGCACCACGCCGATGCGTCTGCGGCGCGACGCGGGCTACCTCGCGGCTTCGGTCAACGTGTTCGTGCGCGGCTTGGCGCAGGAGATGGGCGGCAACCAGGTCGGCACCGTCGGCGCACTGTCGCTCAGGCCCAACCTGATCAACGTCGTGCCCAATCGCGCGGTGTTCACCGTCGACCTGCGCAACACCGATGAGGAGAAACTGAAACAGGCCGAGGCGCGCGTCGCCAACCACATCGCCGAAGTGGCGAAGGCCGAGCGTGTCGAGGTCGAGGCCAAGGTGCTGGCGCGGTTCGAGCCGGTGATTTTCGATGCCCGCTTGGTCGATCGCGTCGAGCATCACGCCAAGGCACTGGACCTCTCCACGCGTCGCATGCCTTCCGGCGCAGGCCACGATGCGCAGATGATGCAACGCATTTGCCCGACGGCGATGATCTTCGTGCCCTCGGTGGCGGGCCTCAGCCACAACGTCAAGGAGCACACCGAGGCCGCAGACCTCGCCGTGGGGGCGCAGGTGCTGGCGAACCTGATGCTGGAGCTCGCAGAGAGCTAGGCGGAAGATCTGCTCGCCGCGCCCCCTGGCTGCGCTCGGGGTGACAGGGACGATAACCGGCGATGGGTTTCCCTCCGCAGTAGGTTCATCTAAATCTGTCGGACAACCTGACAAGCCCCGGCTACGCGACAAGTGTCCGATAAGCTTTCCATTCTTCGTCCGCTCGCTCCGCCCGGCAATCTCGCCGAGCAGATCATGGCGCGCCTCGCCGCCGACATCTCGAGCGGACGCCTGGCGCCGGGCGCGCGTCTGCCGACCGAGCAGGCGCTGACCGAAGCCCTCGGGGTGAGCCGCACCGTCGTGCGCGAGGCGGTCGCCGCCTTGCGCGCCGACGGCCTGGTGGTGACGCGGCGCGGCTCGGGCGCCTATGTCGCCGAGCAGCCGGCCGGGCCGTTCCGCATCGCCGCGCCCCGGACGTCGGTGCTGAGCGACATCCTCGACGTCATGGAATTGCGCCTCGCCGTCGAGGTCGAGGCGGCGGCGCTCGCGGCCGAGCGCTCCAATCGCGCCGAGGTCGGCGCCATCCGCAACGCCTGGCGCGCCATCGACGGCGCTTTGCGCAAAGGCGAGGGTGCGGTGGCCGAGGATTTCGCCTTCCATCGCGCCATCGCCGAGGCGACCGGCAACAGCCAGTTCCCGCGCTTCCTCACGTTCCTCGGCAGCCACGTCATCCCGCGGCAGAGCGTGCGGCTTTCCGTTGACACGTCGGCCGAGCGGCGGGCTTATCTCGAACGCATCCAGCACGAGCATGAGCGCATCGTCGCCGGCATCTCCCATCGGGATCCTGCCGAGGCGCGGCGTGCCATGCGCGAGCATCTCACGCGCTCGCTCGAGCGCTATCGCAAATTGGCAGAGGGAGAAAAACATGGCCGAGGCTAGCGGGCGGCGCATCGTCTTCACCGGGGCGGCTGGCGGCATCGGCACCATGATCCGGCCTCTGCTGGCGCCGCTCTATCCGGGGCTGGTGCTGAGCGACAGGGTGCGGCCGAAGGACCTCAAGCCGTCGGAAACGTTCGTCGCCGCCGACCTCACCAAGCCCGACGAGGTCGCCGCCGCCGTCAAGGGCGCCGACAGCGTCATCCACCTCGGCGGCTATTCGGTCGAAGGGCCGTGGGACACGATCCTGCAGGCCAACATCATCGGTTGCTACAATCTCTTCGAGGCGGCGCGCCAGGCCGGCGTCAAGCGCGTGATCTTCGCTTCGTCCAACCACGCCGTCGGCTTCTATCCACGCAAGCGCAAGATCGGCACCGACGTCACGGTGCGGCCCGACAGCCGCTACGGCGTCAGCAAGGTCTTCGGCGAGGCGCTGGGAGCGCTTTATTCCGACAAGCACGGCATGATCGTGACCTGCCTGCGTATCGGCAATGTCGGGCCGCGCCCGCTCGACGTGCGGCGGCTTTCGATCTGGGTCTCGCCCGAGGACATCGTCCAGCTGATCGGTATCGGCCTGAACCATCCCGACATACGCTTCGAGATTCTCTACGGCGTCTCCGACAACCAGGCGGCGTGGTGGGACAATTCGCGCGCCCATGCGCTGGGTTATCGGCCGAAAGGGAAGGGCGAGGATCATCGCTCGCACGCCGAGGCCGAGCAGGCCAAGATCGGCCCCGATCCGGTGGGCGATGTCTTCCAGGGCGGCACGTTCTGCGCGGCCGAGTTCACCAATGACGTGAAGCGCGCGGGACCTTAGGGTCGGCGCATGTTTGAGACAGCCGGCGCACAAGGCGAGGGTTTCGCCACCATCGCAAACGATGGCAGCGTGCTCGATTCCTGGTTCCTGAACCTGAAGCTGACGCCGTCAGGCGGCAAAACCGGCACCGAGCGCCTGGCCGGGCTGTCATTGCCTGGCCACTCGGGCGATGACATCGCCCGCTATGCCCACAAGGACGACCTTCGGAAGGTCGAGGTCGTTCCTGTCCGGACAGTCATCGCGTCCCTGGCCGACAAGCCGGTCGATGTGCACGACGTCTATCTCCGACTTCATCTTCTCAGCCATCGTCTGGTGAAGCCCAATACGGTGAACATTGAGGGCATGTTCGCCCTGCTGCCCAGCGTCGCCTGGACGACCTTGGGTCCCTGTCCTCTCGACACGCTTGACGCCGCCCGCATCAGGGCCCGGCTGAAGGGCGTGGCGCTGGAGGTTCGCGGCATCGACAAGATCCCGCGCATGACCGACTACGTCGTGCCGAGCGGTGTGCGGATCGCCGATGCCGCCCGCGTACGGCTGGGCGCGCATCTCGCCGCCGGCACGATGGTGATGCACGAGGGTTTCTGCAACTTCAATGCGGGCACCCTCGGCACCTGCATGGTCGAAGGCCGCATCAGCGCCGGTGTCGTGGTCGGCAACGGCAGCGATGTGGGCGGCGGCGCTTCGATCATGGGCACGCTCTCGGGCGGCGGAAAGGTGCAGGTCTCGGTCGGCGAGCGCTGCCTGATCGGCGCCAACGCCGGGATCGGCATTTCGCTTGGTGACGATTGCGTCGTCGAAGCGGGCTGCTACATCACGGCGGGTTCGCGCATCCTGCTGGAGGATGGCAGCGTCGTCAGGGCGAGCACGCTGTCCGGCCGATCGAACCTGATGTTCTGGCGCAATTCGCAGAGCGGTGCGCTCGAGGCGCGCTTCCGGAACAAGGCGTGGGGCGCCTTGAACGCGCAGCTTCATGCCACGCTCGCCAAGCCGTAAGGCTTGGACCTTGCATGTCCACCGGCGATAATTCCCGCCGGAGGTTTGCAATGTCTCGTTTCCTGACCGTGGGCGCCGCGCAGATGGGGCCGATCCAGCGCAGCCATACGCGCCGCGACGTGGTCGAGCGGCTGATCGCGCATCTGCGCGAGGCCAAGCGCATGGGCTGCGAGCTGGTGGTCTTTCCCGAGCTCACCCTCACTACCTTCTTTCCGCGCTGGTGGATGACCGACCAGGCCGAGATCGACGCGTTCTTCGAGCAGGAGATGCCGTCGAACGAGACGGCGCCGCTGTTCACTGAGGCGAAGCGGCTTTCGATGGGCTTCTGCCTGGGCTATGCCGAGCTTGCCAACGAGAACGGCGGCACCAGGCGCTTCAACACCTCGATCCTGGTCGAGCGCGACGGCCGGATCGTCGGCAAGTACCGCAAGGTCCACCTGCCGGGCCATGCCGAGCACGAGCCTGAGCGGCCCTTCCAGCATCTGGAGAAGCGTTACTTCGAGGTCGGCAATCTCGGATTCCCGGTGTTCAAGGCCTTTGGCGGCAACATGGGCATGTGCATCTGCAACGACAGGCGCTGGCCCGAGACCTATCGCGTCATGGGCCTGCAGAATGTCGAGATGGTGCTGCTGGGCTACAACACGCCATTGCACAACGCGCCGTCGCCCGACCATGACGAGCACTCCTGGTTCCACAACCAGCTCTCCATGCAGGCCGGCGCCTACCAGAACGGCACCTGGGTGGTGGGCGTCGCCAAGGGCGGCAACGAGGAGGGTGTGCCCTCGCTGGCCGATTCGATGATCGTGGCGCCCTCGGGCAAGGTGGTGGCGCGGGCGGGCGGCGAGGGCGACGAGCTCATCGTGCACCGCTGCGACCTCGATGCCGGCCAGAGCTACAAGCGCACGACCTTCAACTTCGCCATGCATCGCCAGCCCGACCAGTACCGCCTGATCGTCGAACGCACGGGGGCGATGGATCCTTAGTGGCACACCTCGCCCTGAGGAGCGCACGCAGTGCGCGTCTCGAAGGGTGGCAACAACACGACTGGTTCCACCCTTCGAGACGCGGCCTACCGGCCGCTCCTCAGGGTGAGGTGTTGTTCTACTCCGCCGCTTTCTACTCCGCCGCCTTCTGGAAATTCCCGTAGCTGCGTTCGGGGGTGCCGCGGAACAGCGACATGTGGGTGTGGGTGGCGACGAAGGGATCGCCGATTGATCGGCGCGCCAGGGTCACGGTGGTGCGGCCGGGCCGGTCGAAGCGGTCGCCGTTGGGATGGAAGCCGTCGGACTGCCAGACGCCCATGCCGGCAGCGGTCAGGCGGTCACCCGACACGATCGCCTCGATCTTGTTGAGGTCGTAGCGGAAGTTGCGGATGGTGCCCCAGACGTTGCGCCACTGCTTCGCCTCGGCGAGATCGCGGCCAGTCATGAAATCGGTGAAGGTGCCGAAAGCGATCATGTCCTCGGCGAAGATCGGACGCGCCGCCTCGTAGTCGACGTTGCGGCAATGCTTGGCCAGCGTCTCGAACCAGGTCTTGACCGCTGCCAGGTCGTCGGGATGCACGGGGTTGAGAAGCTTCATCGCAGCCTGTCTCCTATAGTCCGAAGCGTTGCCAGTATAGACGCTCCTCGATCGCCGCCAGCGTTGCCGGGCCGATGCCGTCGATGGGTGCCTGCAGGCCGAAGCGCGACAGCAGCCGGCGCCGCGGCCCGATCACCGGCAGGTGCACCTTGTCGCCATAGCGCGCCTGCAGGGTGCTACGCAATTCGCCGAGCCCATCGACCAGCCCCAACGCCAGCCCGCGCCGGCCGGTCCAGAACTCGCCGCTGAACAACGACGCCTCATCGGCCTTCAGCTTGCCGCCTCGGCGCTCGCGCACCCAGTCCTTGAAGCCCTCGTGGATCTCGCCCTGTAGGCGGTGAAGCCGCTCGACGTCGTCGGACTTCTCCGGCCGGAACGGATCCAGCATCGCCTTGCGCTCGCCCGACGTGTGCACGCGCCGCTCGACGCCGATGCGGGAGAGCAGGTCCTGGAAGCCGAAGCCCGCGCTGATGACGCCGATCGAGCCCACGATCGAATTGGGGTCGACCACGATCTCGTCGGCGGCGCAGGCCAGCCAATAGCCGCCCGAGGCCGCCACGTCCTCGACGAAGGCGATGACCTTGAGGTCCTTCTCCTTCGCCAGCAGGCGGATGCGCTGGCCGATCAGCGCCGATTGCACGGGCGAGCCACCCGGCGAGTTGATGGTGAGCGCCACCGCCTTGGCGCCCTTCATGTCGAAGGCGCGCTTGAGCAGCGGCGCCACGGATTCGATGGAAAGAGCACGACTGCTCAGCATGCCGCCGGCCGAGGCAATGATTCCCGACAGACGGACCACCGGCACGACGGGCCCGCGACGGAAGCGGTCCTTTAGCCAACCAAACATGGCGGCACTGTCGCGGCGGCGCTGTCAGAAGGCAAGCGGGGCGGCGTGGCGCAGGATCGCTTCGGCCTCGTCGGTGTAGCGACCATCCGGCCGATGCAGCGTCAGCGGTGAAGCCTCGCGACGCGTCGTGCCCTTGCCACGGCGGGCGCGCACCAGCGCGCGCGCGGCGGGTGGCAGGCGCTTGATCGTGAGGTCGCCCCAGCCCAGCTGGGCGAGTTGTCCGACCAGCTCCTCCAGCCGATCGCTGCGATGGATGACGAGCAGGGCACCTGCAGGTTTTGCCGCCGCCGT
>JADHLS010000009.1 GCA_016780605.1 Reyranella sp. | reverse complement strand
TAGGCGCGGTCGACCTTGGCTGCCTTGACCAAGATCAATCAGCCGCCAAGGGCGACCGACGCCGGCAGGGCGCGCAGATGGCTCTTCACCTTGCGCACGCCGGGCACGTTCTCGGCGGCGACGCGATAGGCCTTGCGCACCTCGTCGTCGTCGACGAAGCCCCACAGGTGGACCACGCCGTCATTGGCGAAAACATTCGTCGGCCAGCGCGTGGCCCAGGGCTGCTTCTCGAGCGCCTCGACGACGGCGCGGCGCGTCTCCTGATCGCTCGGCTGCACCGCCGGCCCTTCCGGCTCGCGCGACAGCAGCGCCTCCAGGATGTCGGAGCGGCTCACGATGCCAAGCAGCTTGCCGTCGCGCACCACGGGGATGCGCTTCACGTTGTGCTGTTCCATGAGGTCGACCACGTCGGCAAGCATCGCGTCCTCACTGGTCGTCACGACGGTGCGCGTCATGACATCCGATACCTTCCGGGTGTGGGCGCTGACGAACTCGTGGGCCGCGGCGGCGTCGCTCGCGAGCAGCCTCGCCAGCCATGACTTGCGCGCCGGCGCGGTGCCGATCTCGGCGCGGCGCAGGAGGTCGGCCTCGCTCACGATGCCGATCACCAGGCCTTTGCCGTCGACCACGGGGGCGGCGCTGACGCCGGCGCCCAGCAGGACCTCGGCCGCGTCGAATATGGACTCCTTGATGCCAATGCAGACGACGTCTCGGGTCATGACATCCTTTGCGCGCATGGCGATCTCCTCAAATGTAACAGGAGCGGTCAGGCGACCAGCGCCGCCGAATCGTGGACCGCAGGCGTGGTGCCGGTCAGCGACAGGCTGGTGATCAGCCGGCCAAGCCTTGTCGCCTCCTGCGTGTAGTCGGTCGCAGCCTGCTGCGCCCATTCCTGCTGGACCTTCATCGCACCGGCGAAGTCGCGCGAGGACATGAACGCGTCCCAGGCCCGGCGGTTCTCGGCAAACCGCCGATCGGCGAACCGCGCCACCTCCTTTTGCCAATCGTTGTAGGCTTCGAGACAGGCTTGGCAGCCGTCGGCGGCATGCATCATCCACATCGTCGGGTTCGGAAATGCTGCTTCAGTCATCTCTCCCTCCGCTGGTTTCCGCCCGGAACGGGCCTCTCAGGCATCAAGGCTCTTCAACGCCATCTTGTTGCAGAGACCGATCGAGCGGCTGGCCGGCATCAGCTGGATCAGGCCGCTGCGCGCGAACTGGGTGAGCGTGCGCGACACCGTCTCGATGGTGAGCCCGAGATGGTCGGCGATATCCGAGCGCTGCATCGGCAGATCGAAATGCTCATCGTCCTTGGAGATGCGGTCGGCCATGTCGAGCAGGAAGGTGGCAAGCTTCTCCTGCGCCGTCTTGCGGCCCAGCAGCAGCATGTGATCCTGGGCCCGCTGCAGGCTGCGCAACGTCGCCGTCATGATGCGGTCGCGGAAGGCGGCATCGTCCTCGATCAGCGCCGCCAGCCGGTTGCGGCGAAAGGCGATGACCTGGACGTCGCCCACGGCTTCGGCGGAGAAACGATGCTCCTTGCCCGCCTCCAGGCCGAAGATGTCGCCCGGCAGGTGGAAAGCGTCGATCTGGCGGCGCCCGTCACTCAGCAGCTTGTAGGAGCGGATGGCGCCCGAGACGACCTGGTAGAAGTATTCGGCCTCGTCGCCCTCGGCGAAGAGCTCCTCGCCCTTGGCCAGCATCATCTGGGTGCCTGCCGGCATGCGACCTGCCGGGGCGCGAAGGCCGAATACCGCAGCAGGAAACTTGGAGGCCTGGGAAGCGGCGAGGCTCTGGGCTTGCATGGCAGTCTCCGTCAAATGAGCGTCCGATGCCTCCCGAGTACGCTTTCGCCGGATGACCCACCATTCAGGTATTGATCTAAGGGATTCTACGTAGGTCGCCGCTCTCAGCGGCGGCGGATGGCGAGAAAGAGCGCCACCAAAAGGCCCACGCCAAGGTAGGCGCAGCCGACGATCAGGGCGGCATAGACATCGCCCAGGGCGAGGGCGATCGCGCGGTAGCCGGCCAGGGTGAGAAAACAGAGGCTCGCGACAAAAAGTCCCGCGACGACGAGATAGCCCGCTGCAGCGACGGCGACGCGCCGTCCGGCATTGGCTGCTGCGACTCCAGCGACGGCCGCCAGGGTCCGCAGCACCACTGCGAGCAGCGGTGTGCCCTGTTCGCTCATCGGCGCACCCTCATCGCCGCACCCTCATCGGCGTACCAAGGTGGCCAGCAGGAAGCCCGCGGCAGCCGCCAGCGACAAGGCGACCCAGGGCCGCTCGCGGATCAGGCCTTCAAGCTCGTCGCGGTGCTCGCTTGCGGCCGTCTTGGCGTCCTCGGCCTTCGCGGCGAAATCGTCGACCAGGGACTCGGCTTCGCGTGCAAGCCGCCGCGCCGTCTCGCGCGCTGTCTTGATCGCTTCGGCGCCCTCGGCCTTGGCCATCTCCTCGAGCGCCGTGGCGAGCTGCCCAAGCAGCTCGCGCACCTCCATCCGCTCGGTGCCGAGATAGCCGAATGTGTCCTTGCTGGTCTTGGCCATCGCGATGTCCTCCATCGAGATACGCTAGCACAACCCGCGTGGCGGAATCTCGATCTGTCTCAACCGTCAGTTTCGGAAACTTACCCGCCAAAGGGGCTTCAGTAGCTCCATGACGACGAGCAGGGCCACGCCCGCGCCAGCCGAAACGGCGAAGTCATCGAGATGCAACGGTCCAAAGCGGAACAGCTCCATGGCCGGCGGCCAGGCGAGCGCCAACGTCAGCATCGCGACAACCACCGAGACCAACAGCCACAGGAAGGTGTTGCGACGACGTAAAGCCACCAGCAACGAGGAGGAGAAGGAGCGATTGACAAGGATCAGACTGATATTGACCAGCACCAGCGACGTGAACAGCAACGCCCGCAACTCATCCTCCGGCATGCCGCGCGCCACGCCTGCCAGCAGGACGGCGCTCAAGGCCGCGAACGCAAGGCCGCCCTGCAGCAGGCCCCAGCCGGCCATTGCCCCGGACAACAGCCGGCTGTCCGCGGATCGCGGCGGCCGTTGCATCAGGTCGCGTTCCGCCGGCTCCGCCTCGAAGACGATCGAGCAGGCGGGGTCGATCACCATCTCGAGAAAGGCGATATGGACGGGCAGCAACATCAGGGGCAGCCCCAGCAACAGCGGCAACAGGGCGAGACCGGCGATCGGCACGTGCACTGCCACGATGTAGATGCTGGCCTTGCGAAGGTTGTCGTAGATCCTGCGGCCGAGCCGGATGGTCCGTACGATCGAGCCGAAATCGTCATCCAGCAGCACGATCGAGGACGCTTCGCGCGCAACGTCGGTGCCGCGGCCGCCCATCGCCACCCCGATATGCGCCGCCTTGAGAGCCGGGGCGTCGTTCACGCCGTCACCCGTCATGGCAACGACCTCACCGTTGGCCTTCAGCGCCTCGACGATGCGCAGCTTCTGCTCCGGCATGACACGGGCAAAAACGTCGGCGGTGCGCAGACGCTGCTGCAGCGCCGTCTGATCGAGGGTGGCGAGTTCCCCGCCATCGATCGCGCCGGCGCCGGTGAGGCCCGCGCGCTCGGCGATGGCCTGCGCCGTCGCCGGATAGTCGCCCGTCACCATCAGGACGCGAACGCCAGCTGAGCGGCATTCGCTCACGGCGCCGGGAACGTTGGCGCGCAAGGGATCGGAAAAGCCGATCAGGCCGATGAAGCGAAAGGCGAAGGATGCCTGAGACACCGGCAACGCCCCCTCATGGGTGGCACCGGCGACGCCCAGCACGCGGATCCCGTCGGCCGCCATCTCGTCAAGGGTGCGCTGCAGCCAGCCTAGCTCCGCGACGTCGAGGCGACACAGTTCGGCAATCGTCTCCGGCGCCCCCTTGGCCGCGACCTGCAGCTCGCCGCTTTGCCTGTCGCGCCAGACATTGGTCATGGCGAGCAGGTCGGCCCTGAGGCCATAACGATGGACCAGCGTCCGGCCCGCCATCAAGTCGGGCCGCGTGGAGAGTTCCGCGATCGCCCGCTCCATCGGATCGGAAGGCTGCGGCGAGCTGGCCAGCCGTGCCGTCTCGAGCAGCGTCACCAGGGCTTCCGGGACCTCGCCCTCCCGACGCCACCGGATGCCCGGTGCGGCGAGCTCGGCGACGGCCATGCGATTTTCGGTCAGCGTGCCGGTCTTGTCCGTGCACAGGACGGTCGCGGCTCCCAGCATCTCGATGGCGGCGGCACGGCGCGTCAGCACGCGCGCCCGCGACAGCCGCCAGGCGCCCATCACCATGAAAGCGGCGAGCACCAGCGGGAACTCCTCGGGGAGCATGGACATGCCGAGCGCGATGCCGCCCAGCACCGCGTGCAGCCAGTCTCCGTGGATCAGGCCGTAGAGAAGGACGACGACCAGGCTGGCGCCGATGCCTACAGCGGCAAAGATGCGTACCAGCCGGCGTGTCTCCGTCTGCAGACGCGGCGGCTCGGCCTCGATCTTGCGCAGCGCCTGGCCGATGCGGCCAAGCTCGCTGCGCGGCCCGGTCGCGCGGACGACGGCAAGGCCCTCGCCATGGACCACCAGTGTCCCCGAATAGACGAAAGGCGTGTTCTCGCCGCCGGGTCGGGCCATGTCGACCGGACCCACCGCGATCGACTTTCGCACGGCGATGGATTCGCCCGTCAGCAGCGATTCGTCGACCACCAGTCCGCTGGCGGCCACCAACACGGCGTCAGCCGGAACACGGTCCCCCTCGAGCAGCACGATCGTGTCGCCCCGCACCACCTCGCGGCCCGGGATACGACGCCGCACGCCGTCGCGGACCACCAGCGCTCGCGGGCTGGCGACGTCGCGCAGCGCCTCGAGGACGCGCTCGCTACGCGTCTCCTGGATGACGGTGATCGAGACCGACAGGGTAGCGAACGCCAGCAGCACGGCTGCTTCGGTGACGTCGCCCAGCACCAGATAGATCGCTCCCGCCCCCAGCAGCAGGGCGAACATCGGCTCACGCAGCACACCAGTGACGATGTTCAGGAGCGTCCGACGTTCGGTCGACGGCAGGTCGTTGAAGCCTTCCAACCGAAGGCGGGTCCGCGCCTCGTCCTCGCCGAGGCCGCGTTCGCTCCGTCCGGCGGCGTCGCTCGCCGTCATCGCCATCAGCCCGCCAGGGGCGAACGCCGGCGAGCGATGCCAGAGAGCCGGTCGAGAGCGTCGACGAACAGCCGGTACTTCACCTCGACGACCGAGAATTCGCGTCCCCAGTTCACGAGATCGCCCCAGGGATCGTTGAGCTTGCCGATGCCGCCCACGATCGCCACCACCGTGCCGACTTCGATGCGGCCCTCCAACGCGAACCATCCGCCCAGGCCCAGCGCCACGGCGACTGCGGAATGATGCATCACGTTCATCAGGAGATTCATTGAATATTTCAGCTTGTATATGCCCATGTTGAGCGTGAAGACATGGCCGATCGGCTCTGCAACGCGCCAACCTGTATCTGCGGCGGCGGCGCTGACGATGTCGCCGCTGAGGCCGCGCTTGGTGAGGATGCGCTTCTGCGCCCGGCGGTTGATTGCCCGTTGCAGCAGCGGCACGAACACAAGCTGGGGCAGAAAGAACGCCAGCGCAACGACGGTCAGCGTCGCGTCGAGATAGAGCATGTAGCCGATGACGCTGAACAGGATGCCGCTCTGCAGCAGCGGCTCGGAGACACTGATCCCGGTGAAGCCGCCGATCGGCTCGACCTCTTCCAAGATGACGGCAACCTCGACGCCGGCATCCTCGGGGCTTGCGCGGCCCGCCGCCTCCGCGGTACCGCCCGCCGTGGTGCGCAATGTGCGGACCGTGCTCTCCGACACCCAGGCGCGATAGAGGTTGAGAGCGAGCTTGAGCGACTGCTCGGCCAGCGCGACCCCGGCGTAACCCAGGGCCAGCCACAACACCGTCTCGAAGGCGCCGCGCTCGACAACGGTGTTGACGATGCGCCGCTGCAGCTCCAGCGGAGCGGCGCTCAGCAGGAAGACGGCGATCGACAGAATCGCAAGACCGGCCTGATGCAGGCCGGTCCGCCGCAGTGCATAGGCAATGATGGTCCGCGGCATCGCGGCATCCGCCTCAAGCCGGGGGGCCGAGGGCGCTGCGGATACTGTCGACAAGGGTCGCGTCCGACAGGGGCTTCTCGAGCACCTCGGCCACGCCGGACTGCTGGGCGAGGCCACGCAGCTGCTTGTTGACGCGGCCACTGATCAGGAGCGCAGGCAGCGCGACGTGGCGCTCGCGCAGTCGCCGGATCAACTCGATGCCGTCGATGCCGGGCATGCGATAGTCGATGACCAGGCAGGCCCGCTTGGGCAGATCGGGGTCGGCCAGCAGCGCCTCTGGACCGTCGTACAGCCGGACGCGAAATCCCTCGACCTCGAGGGCGAACTTCAACGCCGCCCGCACCGCGGCGTCGTCATCGACGACCAATACGTTCTCGGACACGCCTGTCATTATATCAGAGTAACCGCCCGAGCCATCGTCGTGCTTGATCCAGCGCAAATGCCGCCGCCGTTAGGACAGGCGATCCTCGACCAGGGCCATGCGAACC
Organism: Reyranella sp.; assembly: GCA_016780605.1. Lineage (GTDB taxonomy): Bacteria > Pseudomonadota > Alphaproteobacteria > Reyranellales > Reyranellaceae > Reyranella. The sequence continues at coordinate 12,552 of JADHLS010000009.1, read as the reverse complement.
AGCTCGGACAGGCTGTCGGCCTGCATCTTGGTCATGACGTTGGCACGGTAGACTTCGACAGTGCGCGGGCTGATGCCGAGCTCGAAGGCGATGACTTTATTGGCCTTCCCGACCACCAGGCGCTCCAGCACCTCGCGCTCGCGCTCCGACAGGCGCTTGATGCGGGCCTGGATTTCCAGGGTCCGCGCGTCGCGGGCGCTCTCGCGGGCCCGGTGCGCCAGGGCGGCCCGGACCGCCGACAGCAGGACCTCGTCGTCGAACGGTTTTTCGATGAAGTCGACGGCACCCGCCTTCATGGCCTCCACCGCCATCGGCACGTCGCCGTGGCCGGTCATGACGATCACCGGCAGGCCCGCCTTGAGCTCGCCCAAGCGGCGTTGCAGCTCCAACCCGTTCATCTGCGGCATGCGGATATCGGTAATGACGCAGCCCTGCGTCGCCTCGGGCAGGACGGTCAGGAAAGCCACGGCAGATTCGTGGACGCGCACAGTGAAGCCCGCGGCGGTCAGCAGGAAGGCCAGTGACTGGCGGACATCGGCGTCGTCGTCGATGACATGCACGACGTTAGTTGGCATCGGCCCCCTCCTCCATCGTGGCGGCGCGAAGGGTGAAACGGAAGATCGTACCGCCTCCCGGCGGGCTCTCGACCCAGATCTTGCCGCCATGCGCCTCGACGATGGTCCGGCAGATCGAGAGCCCGAGGCCCATCCCGTGCCGCTTGGTCGTGACGAACGGCTGGAACAGGTGCTTCGCCACCTCAGGCGCAAGGCCCGATCCTGTGTCGGCCACGCTCACCTCGACAAGCTCGCCCGGACCGGCGGCGGTCGCGATATCGAGCCGGCGGTCGTTTGCGGTTTCCGTCATGATCTCCATGGCGTTGCGGATCAGGTTGACCAGAACCTGCTGGATCTGGATGCGGTCCGCCAGGACGAAATCGGCCTTGGGATCAAGGCGAAACGACACCGTGATGCCGGCCTCGCGGGCGCCAACCAGGGCAAGCGTGCTGGCGTCCTCGATCAGCTTGGCAAGACTTTCGATGCGCCGATCGCTGTCGCCGCGCGACACGAACTCGCGTAGCCGGCGGATGATGTGGCCGGCGCGCAGGGCCTGGTCGGCCGCCTTGCCGAGCGCCTCGCGCAGCATCGGGACGGGCTCGCCGTCGAGCCGATCGAGCAGGCGCTGACTGCCGCGCAGATAGTTGCTGATGGCGGTGAGCGGCTGGTTGATCTCGTGCGCCAGCGTCGAGGCCATCTCGCCGAGCGCCGTGTAGCGCGACATGTGGGTCACCTCGGATTGCAGCTCCTTGAGCCTGCTCTCCGTAAGCTGCTGGTCGGTGAGGTCGCGAATGAAGCCCGTGAAATAGTGCCGTTCGGCCGACCGCAGCTCACCGACCGTAAGATGCATCGGAAACGTGGTACCGTCCTTGCGCTGGCCGACGACGATACGTCCGATGCCGATGATGCGCCGCTCGCCGGTGGTCAGATAGCGCTTGAGATAGCCATCATGCTGCTCGCGATCGGGCGATGGCATGAGCTGGCTGACGTTCCTTCCGGCCAGTTCCGCCATCGAATAGCCGAACAGCCGCTCAGCCGTGGTGCTGAGCGATTCGATGCGGCCGCGCTCGTCGATGATGATCATGGCATCGGGCACGGTCTGCATGATCGACCGCAGCCGCGCCTCGGCCGCCTCGAGGGCGAGCGCCATATCCGACCGTTCGCTACTCAAGACTGCAGTCTCCGAGACAGTGATTCTGAGCCGTGCTGCCGCATATCGAACGTCTCCGGGATCATGATAGCACGGCGCCGGCGGCCCCTCTGCAGAGGGCGGGCTTCGCCTTTTGACGCATCGTCTTGATCTGCAGCAAAGTGCCACCAGCCTGGCCGTGCGATCGCTTTCCTGGGCGACGGTTCGCCCGGAGGGGTCCCATGCACGCTTCCCAGGTGATGACGCGATCGGTGGTGACCGTCCCGGCCGACGCCACGGTCTACGCCGCGGCGGACATCCTGCTGGGCGCCCGCATCAGCGCGGCTCCCGTCGTCGATGCCGACGGCCGGATGGTGGGCATCGTCAGCGAGGCCGATCTCATGAACCGGCCGGAGAGCGGAACGGTGCCGGCGAAATCCTGGCTGCAGCGCCTGCTGGCGGACGAGGCCCGATTGGCACGCGACTATGTGCGCTCCCACTCGCATCATGTCGCCGACGTCATGACCCGCAAGGTCGTTACCGCCGACGAGCGGACGCCGTTGCAGGAGATCGCCGCGCTCATGCAACGCAACCATGTCAAGCGCGTGCCGGTTGTGCGCGACGGCAAGGTGATCGGCATCGTCAGTCGCGCCAACCTGCTGCAGGGCCTGCTGGCGCGCGAGCCCTATCCGGCAACATCACTGCCGAGCGACGATGCAATGAGGACCGAGGTGTCCCGGGCGCTCGACTCCCATCGGTGGGCCAACGGCATCAGCAACATCGTCGTCGACGGTGGCGTGGTCAACCTTTGGGGCTACGTCGACTCCACGGCAGCGAAGGAAGCGATCCGCGTCGCGACGGAGAACGTGGCCGGCGTGCGGCGCGTCGTGAATAACGTGGTCGTGACGCCCCGTCCCATGGAGGGTGGCGTCTAGGGCCGGTGGCCTAAGGCCGCATGAAGACCAGGGGACTGTCCTCGTCGAGGTTGTCGGCCAGGCCCGTGAGCTCGGCGGCGATATCGTCGTTCGACCGGTTGCGCTGGAAGATGCGGACGGCTTCCGACAAGAGGCAACGGGCGACAACATCGGCGTCGATGCTGTGACCGGCGGCTTCCGCAAGGGCGGCCTGGACGTGACGGGAAACCAGTTGATAGGGACTCATCGTTGCTCTCCTAGACCGGGGCTGTGTGGCGGCCACCGCTGGTTGCCAGGTGGCCGTCGAATGCGGCGCACACGCTGCGCACCAGGGGACGACCGAGGTCGGTAACCGACAGCCGTTCACGCTCAAGTACGACCAGCCCGTCCTCGATCAGCTTCGGCAGGGTATCGATGCCGGCCAGGAATTCGGCCGGGCGCACCCGGTGTCGGCGGCAGATGCTGCCGATATCGGCGGCATTGACGCACATCAGCCGGTCGATGATCTCGCCGCGCAGCCGGTCGGCGTCGCTGAGGCAGAGGCCCCGCGCTGTCGCGAGCCTGCGGGTCTCGAGGACCGCGACATAGCGGGCGGTCGACGCGACGTTCTGCGCGAAGCCGCGCGGCAGGGAGGAGATGGCCGAAGCGCCAAGTCCCACGACCCACGGTGAATCACTCACGACATAGCCTTGGAAGTTGCGGCGAAGCCGACCCGTGGCCGCCGCGGTCGCAAGCGGATCGCGTGGCCGGGCATAATGATCGAGGCCGATCTGGACGTAATCGGCGTCGCCGAGATGCCGCGCGACCAAGGCGGCCATCTCCGCCCTGAGGGCCGGACCTGGCAAGCTCGTGGTATCGATCAGGGCCTGGCGCTGCTTCATCCAGGGCACGTGGGCATAGCCGAACACGGCGAACCTGTCGGGCTCCAGCGCGACCGCGGCCTGCAGCGTCCGCGACAGGCCGTCGAGAGTCTGGAAGGGCAGACCATAGACGAGGTCGATGTTGACCTGCGCGATGCCCGCGCGCCGCAGCCGCTTGACCGCCGCCTCGGTCGTCTCGATCGATTGCACGCGGTTGATCGCCAGTTGCACCGTCGGATCGAAGTCCTGGACGCCCATGCTGGCGCGATTGATGCCGATCTCTTTCATCGCAGCGACGACCTCGTCGTCGCAGTAGCGCGGATCGACCTCCATCGAGATCTCTGCCCCGCTCAGCCGGTCGAAGCGCAGCGCCAGGCGCTCGGCAATCGCGACCAGGCGCGACGCACCGAGCTGCGAAGGTGTCCCGCCGCCCCATTGGATCGCGCCGACGATGAGCTCGGGCGCGATCGCCGCCACCCGATCGATCTCGACGCCAAGAGCATGGGCATAGGCTTCCAGGGATTCCGCACGATTCACGGCCGCCGTGTGACAGGCGCAGTACCAGCAGAGCTCTTTGCAGAAGGGTACATGCAGGTAGAGGGCCGCCGAGGTCTCGTTCAGCTCGGCGAGCCATGCCCGATGTTGCGCCGGCCCGACCTCCGCATCGAACTGGGCTGCCGTCGGGTAGCTGGTGTAGCGCGGGACCGGGCGGTCATAGCCGGCAAGGCCCGCGATGTTCATCGGAGCGCTCATCAATGCGCCATCAGCACGGGCACCGTCATGCTCCCGAGCAGCGTGCGGCTGGCACCGCCCAGCACCATCTCACGCAGCCGCGAATGACCGTAGAGACCCATGACGATCAGGTCGACGTCATGGTCGGCCGCGCGCGACAGGATCACGGCGCCGACATCGGAATCGACGGCGACGTCGCGCTGCACCGAGACCTCAACACCATGTCGCGTCAGCCATGTCGCGACGTCGGCGCCGGGCTCGGCGCCGTGGCCGTTGTTCGTCGACTTGGGGTCGACGAGAAGCACGATGACCTTCTTGGCGCCCTTGAGGAATGGCAGGGCATCCGTTGCCGCCCGTGCGCTTTCACGGCTGGCGTTCCAGCACAACATGACAGTGTTGCCCGGGCTGGCCGCAGCGCCGATATGCGGCACCACGATCGCCGGTCGCCCCGACGCCAGCACGACCGATTCGGGACCAAGCGGCGGCGCGGGGAAATCGGATTGCGGATCGCTCTGCCCCAGCACCACGAGATCGGCATAGCGGGCCTGGATCGCGAGCTGCTGGTCGATCTCACCATCGACGATGCGCCATTCGGTCGGCAGGTGCTTGCCCTTGACCGCCTTGGCAAAAGCAACCGAGGCCGCAGCCTCATCGGCGGCAGCAGCCCTCTCATAGGAGGCGAAGAGACTGTCCATGGGCATCGTGCCGTCAAAGAAGGCCGGCACGTTGTAGGGCACGCGGACATGGACGCCGACCAGGCGAGCGGCGTAGCGCTCCGCCAGGTCGGCCGCCAAGTTCAGTCGCTGGCTCGTCTTGGGGCTGGCGTCGCAATGAACGAGGATCGTCTTGTAGGTCATGGGCAACTCCCGGGACGGTGCCCGTCACTTGCCACATTTGATGCCTGGCCGACCTTGACACAGGTCAAGCCGCCGGCGGCGTTTCGCGTGTTCACTGGCGGTGATGGAAACGGTGGCCCACTGGATCGCCTACTGCCGGCCGGATGCGCTGGGCGGCATCGGCATGCCGGCCTCGCTTTTTGCCGTTGGCCTGGCCGGCAGCCTGGTGCATTGCGTCGGCATGTGCGGCCCGTTCGTGCTCGGCCAGGTCATGGGCGATCTCGAACGCTCGCCAGGCCGCCCGCCAAACCAATCGTACGGCGAATGGCAGCGCCTCGCCGGCGCGGCCCTCGTGCCGTATCACCTCGGACGCCTCACCACCTACACGCTGTTGGGCGCGGTCGCCGGCTCAGCGACCGCGCTCTTCGCCTCGACCTCGGCCTTCGGCTGGCTGTCTGGCGGCTTGTTGGTCATCGCTGCCCTGCTGATGATCGTGCAGGCGCTCGGCCTGGCCTTGGGCGGCAGCAGCCCGTTGGCGGGCACCCTCGTGCGCATCGCCGGTCCACTGAGCGCGGCGCGTGGTGGCGCGGCGCGTTATGGCCTCGGCGTCGTGCTGGGCTTCCTGCCCTGCGGGCTGCTCTATGGCGCGTTGGCGGCGGCGGGCGGCACAGCGTCGGCGATCGAGGGCGCGCTCGCCATGATGGCCTTCGGCCTGGGCACCGTGCCGGCGCTGGTCGCTGCCGGATGGGGTGGACTGCTGATGCGCCGGCGGCTCCGCGAGCACGGACGGTGGTTCGCCTCGCCCCTGCTGCTGCTCAACGCGCTGTTCATGCTGGCGGCGGCGAGCCAGCGTCTGTGATCGCAGCCGGCGGAAAGCGCACGATGTCACGATAGGCATGCCAGGTCGCATGCGCGACGACAGGCAGCACGACCACGAGGCCCAGCAAGCCGGGGATCATCGCCAGAACCACCAGCAGCACGATCAGGCCCGCCCACAACAGCATCGGCCGGACGTTGTGGCGTACCGCGGCGACCGAGGTGGCGATCGCCTCGAACAGGTTGGCTTCGCGGCGATCGAGCAGATAGGGCATCGAGAAGGCGCCGATGACGAAGGCGAGAGCGGCGAGCGCCGCGCCGATCACGACGCCGGCGGCGAGGAACGGCAGGCTGCGCGCCGAGTGCCAGGCGAGATCCATGAAGCGATCCCAGGACGGCACCGTCTGCCACTGGAACACCGCGAACAGCAGCTGCGCGGCACGCATCCAGGCCAGATGCAGCAGCAGGAGCAGGAGGCCCATCAACGCGATCTGGTCGGGATTGCGCTTCCAGGCGACGAGCGTCGCCTCGGCGTCGACCGGCAAGCCGCCCTCGAGACGGCGGCTGATCTCGTAGAGCCCGACCGCCATGAACGGACCGACGAAGAAGAAGCCGGCGCTGAGCGGCAACACGAGAAAGGGCAGGTCGAACCACAGCAGCAGCGCGATCGCGAGCCAGCCCGCGAGCACCGAGACCGCGCCATACATCAGGCTGCTGCCCGGTGCGGCGAGCAGGTCGCGCCAGCCGGCCGAGAGCCACACCCACGGCCGATCGAGCGCGACACGGCGGATGTGCGGCTGCGGATTGCGAAAGACAGCGACGGCTTCGGCCATGGTCGTTCCTCCATCGTGTGAATTGCGCTCGCCCCAGCACCGCAGCCTTGACGCAGATCAAGGGCGCAAAAGGCGCGGCCTACTAGGGTCCGGCCACCTGAGCGGGAGAAGTCATGTCCAGCCAAGCCGCCGCGCTTCCCAAGCCACGCTATGTCGAGGACGTCATACGCGCGGCCATCGTGCTCTGCATCTTCTGGGGCGTCGCCGCCTTCACCGTCGGCGTCGTGATCGCGGCCCAGCTGGTCTGGCCGCAGCTCAGCTTCGACAGCGAGCACCTGACGTTCGGCCGCCTGCGGCCGCTTCACACCTCGGCCGCGATCTTCGCCTTCGGCGGAACGGCGCTGATCGGCACGGCCTTCCACGTCGTGCAGCGCACCTGCCGCGCGCGGCTGTTCGGCGGTGCACCGCTCGGCTGGTTCGTTCTGCTGGGCTACCAGTTCTTCATCGTCATCGCCGCGACCGGCTATCTGCTCGGCATCACCCAGAGCAAGGAGTACGCCGAGCCCGAATGGTACGCCGACCTCTGGCTCACCATCGTCTGGGTGGCCTACCTCGTCGCCTATCTCGGCACCGTGCTGAAGCGCGAGGAACCGCACATCTATGTCGCCAACTGGTTCTACCTCGCCTTCATCATCACCATCGCGATGCTGCACATCGTGAACAATCTCGCCATCCCGGTGTCGATCACCGGCAGCAAGAGCTACAGCGCCTGGGCGGGCGTGCAGGATGCGATGATCCAGTGGTGGTACGGCCACAACGCCGTCGGCTTCTTCCTGACCGCGGCCTTCCTCGGCATGATGTACTACTACATCCCCAAGGCGGCGAACCGGCCGATCTATTCCTACCGGCTGTCGATCGTGCACTTCTGGTCGCTGGTGTTCCTCTACATCTGGGCCGGCCCGCATCACCTGCACTACACGTCGCTGCCCGACTGGGCGCAGACGCTCGGCATGGTGTTCTCGGTGATGCTGTGGATGCCGAGCTGGGGCGGCATGATCAACGGCCTGATGACGCTGTCAGGCGCGTGGGAGAAGCTGCGCACCGATCCCGGCCTGCGCTTCTCGGTGACCGCCGTCGGCTTCTACGGCATGGCGACCTTCGAAGGGCCGGTCATGTCGATCAAGGCGGTGAACTCGCTCAGCCACTACACCGACTGGACGATCGGACATGTCCATTCCGGCGCGCTGGGCTGGGTCGCCTTCATCGTGTTCGGCACGCTCTACTACCTGGTGCCCCGTATGTGGAACCGGCCGGCCATGTGGTCGACGCGCCTGATCGGCTGGCACTACTGGATCGCGACCATCGGCATCGTGCTGTACATCACGGCGATGTGGGTGAGCGGCATCATGCAGGGCCTGATGTGGCGCGCCTACGACGAGCTCGGCTTCCTGCAGTACTCGTTCGTCGAGACGGTCGCCGCGATGAAGCCCTTCTACATGATCCGGTTGCTGGGCGGTGTCTTCTTCCTGAGCGGCGCCCTGATCATGGTCTACAACGTGTGGCGCACGGTGCGCGGCCAGTCCGAGGCCGCGGCCACCCTCCGCCCGGCAATCGCGGCCTAGGAGGGCGCGCAACATGTTCCTGCGTCACGAGACGATCGAGAAGAACGTCATCCTGATGATGGTGCTGACGCTGATCACCGTGTCGATCGGCGGCATCGTCCAGATCATCCCGCTGTTCACCATCGAGAGCACGGTCGAGCGTGTCGACGGTGTGCGGCCTTACACGCCGCTCGAGGTCCTGGGCCGCAACATCTACATCCGCGAAGGCTGCTACGTCTGTCACAGCCAGCAGATCCGCCCCTTCAAGGACGAGGTCGAGCGCTACGGCCACTACAGCCTCGCGGCCGAGAGCATGTACGACAAACCTTTCCAGTGGGGCTCCAAGCGCACCGGCCCGGACCTCGCCCGCGTCGGCGGCCGCTACTCCAACGACTGGCATGTCGGCCACCTCGTATCGCCGCGCGATGTGGTGCCCGAGAGCATCATGCCGGCCTATCCCTTCCTCGCCCAACGCCGGCTCCAGACGGCCGACGTGGCCCAGCATCTCAAGGCGCTGCGCCTGGGCGGCACGCCCTACAGTGACGACATGATCAAGAACGCCGAGGCCGACCTGCTGGCGCAGGCCACGCCGGACGCCGACACCGACGCACTCCTGAAGCGCTACCCGCGCGCCGTCATCGGCAAGGCGATGAGTCAGACCCAGGCGATCACCGAGATGGATGCCCTGGTCGCCTACCTGCAGATGCTGGGCACGCTGGTGCGCTTCGGCGACCTGCCACCCGAACGGCTGCGGCAATAGGAGATGACCATGAACATCGCAGCCGCCAGCGAAGTGCTGGCCTCGATCTGGACCGTGTGGGCCGTGATGGTGTTTGCCGGCATCGCCTACTGGGCATGGCGGCCCGCCAACCGCCGCCGCTTCGAGCAGGATGCCCGCATCCCGCTCGACGATGGACAATAGAGGACGCGCCATGCCGACCAAGATCGAGAAGGACACGCTGTCAGGCCGGGACACGACCGGCCACGAATGGGACGGCGTCAAGGAACTGAACACGCCGCTGCCGACGTGGTGGGTCTACACCTTCTATGCCACCATCGTGTTCGCCATCGTCTACTGCGTGCTCTACCCGGCCTGGCCGTGGGCCACCGGCCATACGCGCGGGTTGCTGGGCTACACTGCCCGCAGCGAGCTCACGCAGCAGCTGGCGGAGCAGGCCAAGTCGCGCAGCGTATTCGTCGACCGCATCCGGAAGGCCTCGCTCGCCGACATCCGCAAGGATCCGGAGCTGCTCTCCTTCGCCATGGCGGGCGGCCGCTCGGCCTTCCAGAACAATTGCGTGCCGTGCCACGGCGCCGGCGGCGCCGGCAACATCGGCTTTCCCAATCTGGCCGACGACGACTGGATGTGGGGCGGCAGCCTCGATCAGATCTACAAGACCATCGAGCACGGCATCCGCAACAGCGACGAGGCTTCGCGTCAGTCGATGATGCCCAAGTTCGGCGTCGACGGACTGCTGACCGGCCAGCAGATCGGCGCCGTCACCGACTATGTGCTGAGCCTCTCCGGCAAGGCCAAGGCGACGCCCGAGGGCGCGGCGATCTTCAAGGATCAGTGCGCGGCCTGCCACCAGGCCGACGGCAAGGGCAACCAGGAGCTGGGCGCGCCCAACCTCACCGACGGCATCTGGCTCTACGGCGGCAGCCGCGACCAGATCTACCAATCGATCTTCTTCGCCCACAACGGCAGCATGCCGGCGTGGACCGGTCGTCTCGACGAGGCGACGCTCAAGATGCTGGCGATCTACGTCCACAGCCTCGGCGGCGGACGTTAGGGTCACTGCGAGGCGCCATGGATGCGCAACTCGAAACCAGGGACAAAGCCACGGATCGGCACGACGAGGACGACGCGGTCTCGCTAAAGGCGCAGAAGGCCGCGCTGCCGCTCTATGCCACACGGATAAAGGTCTATCCGCGCGCCGTCACGGGACGTTGGCGCACCATCAAGTGGACCGTCCTGGTGCTGCTGCTCGGTCTCTACTACGCCGTGCCCTGGCTGCGCTGGGACCGCGGGCCGGGCGCGCCGAGCCAGGCCATCCTGATCGACCTCGACGGTCGGCGCGGCTGGTTCTTCGACGTCGTGCTGTGGCCGCAGGAAGTCTATTTCGTCACCGGCGCGCTGATCCTCGCGGCCTTCGGCCTGTTCTTCGCGACCTCGCTGTTCGGCCGCGTCTGGTGCGGTTTCACCTGCCCGCAGACCGTGTGGACCGACCTCTTCATGCTGGTCGAGCGCCTGATCGAAGGCGACCGCAACGAGCGCATGCGGCTCGACCGCGCGCCGATGTCGCCGTCCAAGGCGGTCGCCAAGGGCCTGAAGCATGCGTCGTGGCTCGTCATCGCCGCGGTGACGGGCGGCGCCTGGGTGTTCTACTTCGTCGATGCGCCGAGCGCGCTGGTGCGCATCTTCAACGGCACGGCGTCGTACGAGATCTACTTCTGCATCGGGCTGCTGACCGCGACGACCTACACGCTGGCCGGCTGGGCCCGCGAGCAGGTCTGCACCTACATGTGCCCGTGGCCGCGTTTCCAGTCGGCCATGCTCGACGAGCAGAGCCTGATCGTCACCTACCAGAAGTGGCGCGGCGAGCCGCGCGGCAAGCACAAAGCCGGCCAGAGCTGGGAAGGTCGCGGCGATTGCGTCGACTGCAACCTCTGCGTCGCCGTCTGTCCGACCGGCATCGACATCCGTGACGGCCAGCAGATCGAATGCATCGGCTGCAGCCTGTGCGTCGACGCCTGCAACCAGACCATGAGCAAAGTTGGCCGCCCGGCGGGCCTGATCCGCTGGGACACGCTGGCCAGCCAGCAGGCCAAGGAAGCGGGCCACAACAGCGGCACGACCGGCATGCCGTGGCGGCCGATCCGGCCGCGCACGCTGCTCTATGCGCTGCTGCTCGCCGTGGCGGCCATCGCCATGCTGGTGGCGTTCGTGCTGCGCACCGACACCGATCTCACCGTCCAGCGCGACCGCAGCCCCAACTATGTGCGACTGAGCAACGGCGACATCCGCAACGCCTATACCGTGAAGATCCTGAACAAGCAGCAGAGCGCCCAGCAGTTCGAGCTGGCGTTGGACGGCCTGCCCGCCGCCAGGCTCGGCTTCGTGGGCGCCGACGGCGGCTTCACCGTGCATCCCGACACCGTGGGCACGTTCCGCGTCTTCGTCACCGTGCCTGCCGACGCTGCCCCGTCGGGATCAAAGCCGGTGCAGTTCTCTGTCCGCGACGGGCGGGGCCGCGTGCGCGCGTCGCACGAGGCCGTGTTCGTCGGGCCCAATCGATAGGAGAGGCCACATGACTGCACGCCACATCCCCTGGCTCTTCGTCGCGGGCTTCGCCATCGTCATCGCGGTCAACGCCACCATGATCTGGCTGGCGGTCGGATCCTTCTCCGGCCTTTACACGACCAGGCCGCGCGACCGCGGCCTGCATTACAACGAGGTCATCGCCGAGCAGCAGCATCGCGATCAGCTGGGCTGGCGGATCGAGACGCAATGGCGTCCCGAGGCGAAGCGGCTCGAGCTCGCGCTGTTCGATGCAGCGGGCCGGCCGCTCGCCCCCAGCCATCTCTCCGCCGAACTGGTGCGGCCGGTGGAGAAGCGCCAGCCGCTCGATGTCACGCTCGCTGCCACCGATGTTGGACGCTTCGCGGCAACCGTGGAGCTGCCGGAGCGCGGCAACTGGGATCTCGACATCAGGGTCGAGCGCGACGGCGAGCGTTATGCCGTCACCCGGCGGATGTTCCTGCGATGACCGACGCCACGCTCTTCGCCCTGCCGGGAGCGGCCGCAACGCCGCATTGCGCGCATTGCGGCGAGGTGCTGCGTGGTGCTGGCGTCGATTCTCGGTTCTGCTGCGCCGGTTGCGCCAGCGCTCATGCCATCATCGGCGCGGCAGGACTTGGCGCGTTCTATCGCCGGCTCGAGGAGAAGCACGCTCATCGCCCGGTGCCGCTCGATGCCGACTTCACCGACCACGCACGCGCCGGCAGCAATGGCGAGTGCGAGCTCGACCTCTTGATCGACGGCCTCGATTGCGCGGCCTGCGTCTGGCTGATCGAAAGCCTCTTGGCGCGCAATCCCGCGATGATGCGGGCGCGCGTGCAGCTCTCGACGCGCCGCCTTTCCTTGCGCTGGCGCGGGCCCGCAAGCGACGCCAACGCCCACGCCGGGCTGGTGGCGGCGCTCGGCTTCCGGCTGGCGCCCTTCGAAGCGGCGGCCCTGGCCAGTGCCGACGACCGCGAGGCGCGCGAGCTGCTGCGCTGCCTTGCCGTCGCGGGCTTCGCCGCGGCGAACGTCATGCTGCTGTCCGTCGCCGTCT
>JADHLS010000008.1 GCA_016780605.1 Reyranella sp. | reverse complement strand
AGAGCCTGCTGGTCACCCTGATCGACCTGCCGTTCTCGGTCTCGCCTGTCGTCGCTGGCTTGGTCTACGTGCTGCTGTTCGGCGCCAAGGGCCTTTTGGGGCCCCTGATGGAAGACTGGCACTTCAAGATCGTGTTCGCTGTGCCCGGCATCGTGCTGGCGACGATCTTCGTCACCTTCCCCTTCATCGCCCGCGAGTTGATCCCGCTGATGCAGGAGCAGGGAACGGTGGAGGAGGAGGCAGCCTTGACGCTCGGCGCGTCGGGTCTGCGCACCTTCCTCACCGTTACCCTGCCCAACGTGCGCTGGGCGCTGCTGTACGGCGTGCTGCTCTGCAATGCGCGCGCCATGGGCGAATTCGGCGCGGTCTCGGTGGTCTCCGGCCACATCCGCGGGCTCACCAACACCATGCCGCTCCATGTGGAGATCCTTTACAATGAGTACAACTTCGTCGCTGCTTTCGCCGTCGCCTCGCTTCTGGCGGGACTCGCTCTCGTCACCTTGGGCGCAAAGTCCATCCTCGAATGGCGATACGGCGACAGCCTCGCCCGCGTCCACCGGCACTGACGAATCCTCCGCGATCGCGATCCGCGTCGAGGGACTGACGAAGTCCTTCGACATCACGGCGGCGGTCGACGGCATCGACCTCGACGTGCGGCCGGGCGAGCTTCTGGCGCTGCTGGGGCCGTCGGGCTCGGGCAAGACCACGCTCCTGCGTCTGGTCGCCGGCCTCGAGACTCCGACCGCCGGGCGAATCCTGTTCGGCGGCGAGGACGCCACCCGGCTCGCCGTGCGCGACCGCCGCGTTGGCTTCGTGTTCCAGCACTACGCGCTGTTCCGCCATCTCAACGTCGCCGAGAACATCGCCTATGGCCTCAGGGTGCGGCCGCGCCGCACACGGCCGTCGAACAAGGAGATCAAGCGTCGCGTCGCCGAGCTGCTCGATCTCGTGCAGTTGCACGGCCTCGACAAGCGCCATCCGGCGCAGCTCTCGGGTGGCCAGCGCCAGCGTGTCGCATTGGCCCGTGCGCTCGCCGTCGAGCCTCGCGTATTGCTACTCGACGAGCCGTTTGGCGCGCTCGACGCCAAGGTGCGCCGCGACCTCAGGCGCTGGCTCCGCGAGGTCCACGACCGCACGGGCCACACCACGCTGTTCGTGACGCACGACCAGGAGGAGGCGCTGGAACTCGCCGACCGCGTCGCCATCTTCAACCGCGGTCGCATCGAGCAGGTCGGCACGGCCGATGACGTGCTGGACCGGCCGGCCACGTCGTTCGTGGCGGGCTTCGTGGCCGAATCGGTGCGCCTGCCGGTCGATGCGGCGGGCTCGTGGATTCGCATCGGACCGCATCAGGTACGCACGCCGGAAGAGAATGTCGCTGGGCCCGCCGAGCTCTTCGTGCGGCCGAACGATCTCGTCATCACAGAGAACGATCCCGACGCAATCCGGGCACGGGTGCTCGGCGTGCGCCGTTCGGGCTCATCGCGCCGGGCGGAGCTGTCGCTGGCCGATGGACTGCCGGCGGTGGAGATCGAGCTGCCGGAGGGCCGCGCGGCGCGGCGCGGCGACGTCGTGCCGGTCGTCCTCACCCATCTGCGTTTGTTCACGCGGTGAGGGACGACGATGCCGATACCGACCGACGTCATCTTCGATCTGCAGCGCCGCCTCGGCTACGCGCCGCCGTCGCACGTCCTGGCGGCGACGTTGCGCGACATTTTCCCAGGCAGGATCGCCGTCGTTTCGTCGTTCGGCGCGGAGTCCGCGGTGCTGCTGCACCAGGTCGCCGCGATCGATCCGGCCACGCCGGTCCTGTTCGTCGATACCGGCCGGCACTTTCCCGAGACAATCGACTATCGCGATCGGTTGATTGCCCATCTCGGACTGAGCGGTGTGCGAAGCGTCGGACCCAGCGCCGAGGAGGTCGCTCGCCTTGACGCCGACCTCAGCCGCGCCACCTGGGATCCCGACGGCTGCTGCGCCTTCCGCAAGATTGAGCCATTGAGCCGCGCCCTCGCAGGCTTCGACGCCTGGATCAGCGGCCGCAAGCGCTTCCAGGCCCGCACGCGTCTCGACTTGCCCGTGTTCGAGATCGATGGCGAGCACGTGAAGGTCAACCCGCTGGCCAGCTGGAGCGAGGGCGATGTCGCGGCCTACGTCGCGCGGCATCGCCTGCCGCCACATCCGCTGGTCGCGCAGGGCTATCTCTCGATCGGTTGCGCGCCGTGCACCTCCATCGTGGCGCCCGGCGAGGATCCGCGTGCCGGGCGCTGGCGCGGCTTCGACAAGACCGAATGCGGCATTCATCGATCCACCTCCAGCCCAACCGGAAAGTAGTGCCTTCCATGAGTCCTCCACCAGCCGCGCAGGCGGCCAAGCAAGAAACGTCGCTTTCTCTACCGACGCCTCTTCCCGGCGGCCGCTCGGGGCTGTCGCCGCATCTGCAGCGGCTCGAGGACGAGGCAATCCACATCCTGCGCGAGGTCGTGGCCGAGTTCGCCAAGCCCGTAATGCTCTATTCGGTGGGCAAGGATTCGAGCGTCATGCTTCATCTGGCGCGCAAGGCCTTCTTCCCGGCGCGGCCGCCCTTTCCCTTTTTGCACATCGCCTCGGGCTGGGACTTCCGCGCCCTGATCGAGCATCGCGACCGCATGGCCGCCGAATACGGGCTCGATCTCATCGTGCATACCAACGAGGAGGCGGCCCGCTCGGGCATCAACCCGTTCGAGACGGAGACTGGCGAATATTCGCGGCTCATGTTGACCGAGGCATTGAAGGCCGCGCTTGACGCACACGGCTTCGATGCCGCCTTCGGCGGCGGTCGGCGTGACGAAGAAAAGGCGCGCGCCAAGGAACGAATCTTCTCGCACCGCGCGGCCGGCCACGTCTGGGATCCGCGCAACCAGCGGCCCGAACTCTGGCGCCTGTTCAACACACGGCTGGCGCCGGGCGACACGATGCGCGTCTTCCCGCTGTCGAACTGGACCGAGCTCGACGTCTGGACCTACATACAGGCCGAAGCGATCCCCATCGTCCCGCTCTATCTCGCGGCCGAGCGCTGGGTGGTCGAGCGCGACGGCAACCTGATCGCCGTCGACGACGAACGCATGCGCTTCCTCGACGGCGAGACCACGGTGAAGCGACAGGTGCGCTTCCGCACGCTGGGTTGCTGGCCGCTGACAGGAGCCATCAAATCGGCGGCCACCGACGTCGGCGGTGTCATCGCCGAGCTCCTCGATTCGCGCTTGTCGGAACGGCAAGGCCGCCTGGTCGACGCCGCCCTTCAGGCTTCCATGGAACGCAAGAAGAGAGAGGGATACTTCTGATGCCCGATACGCTTGCTCCTCCCGCCAATGACGCCCTGCCGCTCGCGACCCGAAGCGAGCTGCGCTTCCTCACCTGCGGCTCGGTCGACGACGGTAAGTCGACCCTGATCGGCCGGCTGATCAACGATGCCAGCGGCCTGCCCGAGGACCAGATCGCCTCGTTGCGCGACGATTCTCGTCGCTTCGGCACGACCGAGGACGAGTTCGACTTCGCCCTCCTGCTCGATGGGCTGGAGGCCGAGCGCGAGCAGGGCATCACCATCGACGTCGCTTACCGGTTCTTCTCGACGGCCCGGCGCGCCTTCGTCGTCGCCGACACGCCGGGCCACCAGCAATACACGCGCAACATGGCGACCGGTGCCTCCAATGCCGAGCTTGCCATCCTGCTGGTCGATGCGCGCAAGGGTCTGGTCGAGCAGACGCGCCGGCACGCTGCCATCGTGTCTCTGCTGGGCATCCGCCATATCGTGCTGGCGGTGAACAAGATCGATCTCGTCCAGTTCTCGGAGGCCCGCTTTCGCGAGATCGAAGCCGCGTTTGCCGCTTTCGCCGAGCCGCTCGCCTTCCATTCCGTCGTGTCGATCCCCCTGTCGGCGCGCCTCGGCGACAACGTCGCGAGACGCAGCGATCGCACGCCCTGGTACGCCGGTCCCGCGCTGCTCGGCCATCTCGAGACGGTCGAGACCGATCTCGATGCCGCCGAGGCGCCGCTGCGTTTTCCGGTGCAATGGGTCAACCGGCCGGACGGGGAGTTCCGCGGCTACACCGGCACCGTTGCCTCGGGGCGTGTCGCCGTCGGCGATCGCATCGTCGTCGCCGGATCGGGGCGGACGACGGCTGTGGCCCGTATCGTAAGCTTCGACGGCGATCTGCCCGCCGCACCGGCCGGCCGCTCGGTGACGCTGACGCTTGCCGACGAGGTCGACGTCATCCGTGGCGACGTGCTGGCCGATCCGAAGCGCCGCCCGGCTGTGGCCAGGCGCTTTGCCGCCGACCTCGTCTGGATGGACGATGTCCCTGCGGCACCGGGCAAGCGCTTCCTGCTCAAGATTGGTACCGCCACCGTGCCGGCAACGGTCAGCCGCATCGCCGACACCCTCGACGTCGATACGTTGCGCCGCGTTCCGGCGTCGGGCCTGTCGTTGAACGCCATCGGTCGCGTCGAGATCGAGGCGGCGCAGCACATTGCCTTCGATTCCTATACCGAGAACCGCCAGACCGGCGCCTTCATCCTGATCGATCGTTCGACCCTGCGCACGGCGGCGGCCGGCATGGTCGTCGACAGCCTCGAGATGGGACGCGACGTCCATCGCCATGCCGAGACCGTGACGCCGGCGTTGCGCGCGGAGCACAAGGCGCAGCGGCCGCTGGTCGTCTGGCTGACTGGCCTGCCGGGCTCGGGCAAGTCGACCATTGCCAATATCGTCGAGCACAAGCTGATGGCGCTGGGCCGCCAGACCATGCTGCTCGACGGCGACAACCTGCGGCAGGGGCTCAACGCCGATCTCGGCTTCGATGAGGCCGGGCGCTCGGAGAACGTGCGGCGGGTCGGTGAGGTCGCCAAGCTTATGGCCGATGCCGGCCTCATCAGCGTCGTGGCGCTCGTCTCGCCCTTCCAGGCGGATCGCACGCGCGCCGCGGCACTGCTGCCCGAAGGCCGCTTCCTCGAGATCTTCGTCGAGGCGCCAGTCGAGCTCTGCCGACAGCGCGATCCCAAGGGACTCTACGAGAAGGCCGATCGCGGCAAGATCAGCAATCTCACCGGCCGCGACCAGCGCTACGAACCGCCGCAGGATCCGGCGCTGGTGCTGCACACAGCGGAACTCAGCGCCGAAGAGGCGGCTGACCGCGTCGTGGAACTCGTGCTGCAACGCATATAGGCCTGCCGAGGCTCGCCCCGCCAAGACGATTCCATCGCGCCGCAATAGGCACTAGCCTTCGCCTGCATCAGCAGGAGAGGAAATCCGCGTGCCGACGATCGACGTTCAGGTCCACGTCTACGAACGCAACCATGCCGGCCGCCCATGGGCTGCCGTGCTGCACGGCCCGGCCGAGGTCACCGGCGATCAGATGGTGAAGGCGATGGATGAGGTCGGCGTCGATGGCGCCATCCTGGTCTCGCCCTACACCCAGTACCGCTACGATCCGAGCTACGCCTTGGAGGTACGCGCCAAGCATCCCGATCGCTTCGCCGTCGTGAAGCCGGTCGATCCGAGCGATCCCAAGGTGGGCGAGACCATCTCCGACTGGAAGAAGACGCCGGGCACGGTCGGCATCCGCATCATGATGGCGGCAGGACCACTCGTTGCGCCGGACGATCCCGGGGTCAACCGCGTGCTGGCCGAGGCAGCGCGACAAGGTCTGCCGGTGAACGTCCTGAGCTGGGGCCGGCTGGAGCAGATCGGGCCGCTCGCCAAGCGCAATCCCAACACGCGCATCGTCATCGACCATCTGGGCATCCTGCAGCCCTTCGAGCCGCCCAAGCCCGCCGAGCCGTGGGCCGACCTGCCCAAGCTGCTGGCGCTCGCGCAGTATCCGAATGTCGTGGTCAAGATCAGCGGCGCGGGCACGCTCGCCAAGCAGCCGTTCCCGTACAAGGACGTCTGGGACCCGGTGCGACGCATCATCGATGCCTTCGGCCTGGATCGCTGCATGTGGGGCACGGACTGGACGCGCGCCGTGGCTTTCCTGACCTACAAGGAAGGTGTCGAGGCGTTCCGGCTCATGACCACGCTAAGCGACAGCGACCGCGCGGCGCTCATGGGCGGGACTTTGCAAAAGGTCTACGGGTGGAGTCCCAAGAGCAAAGGCTGAGGCCCTACATCTTCAGCAGGGCGTCTATCTGCTGGAGCAGGGCCAGCGGCCGATAGGGTTTGTCCAGCACGGGTACGGGGATGTCGCTGGCCTCCGGCGCGACGGCGGCTGCGAGCAGGACCTTCATCTCCGGATGATGAGCGCGAATCCAGCGCGCCAGTTCGAGGCTGCGCTGACTGCCGTCGACATCCATGTCGAGCAGAACCAACGCAATCCGTCTGTCGACACGTAGCGCCCTGCGAGCTTCGGCCTCGTTGAAGGCCTCGACGACGTCGTAGCCCCAGCCGCGCAGGTCGCCTGCCGTTTTCATGCGCAACAGGAAATCGTCCTGCACGATCATGATGCGGTCGAGTGTGGTCGAGTCATTGGCTGCAGCCTGGCTGTGTCGCCCGGTCGCGTGCGCCCGCTGGATCGGGTGGGAGCGGCGTGTCGTGGGCCTTCTGCTCTGCGACATTATTGAAGCTACCGATTTCCCGAGCAGGTCGGACGGAACAAAGCCGCGGCGCGCACCGTTGCCCGTGCTATGACACACGCTACTAGGCTACGAACGCCGGAACCTCCGACTTTGTTGCTCGTTCACGGGGACATCCTAGTGCGCACGGCGCTTGCGGCCTATTTGCGCGAATGTGGCTATGAGGTCGTCGAGGCCGGCACGCCCGAGGAGGCCACGCAGGCTCTTCGCCTGGAGATGAAGTTCGACCTCGCGTTCCTCGACATCGAAGGAGACGAAGGGGCGGGCTTCCAACTGGCGCAGTCCATCCGCAAGCACCGCCCCGAGGTTCGCGTCGTGCTGGCAGCGGGGATACCGCGTGCCGCGGCCGAAGCAGGCGAACTCTGCGAACAAGGGCCGATGCAACGCAGGCCGTACGACCATCGGACACTAGAAAGACACATCCGTCGACTGCTCGCGCGCTGATCGGCGCCCGAGTTGCGCTGACTATGCGGCAGAAGCCCTGAGCGCCGCGGTGCGCGCATCGTCGATGCTGCGGCCATCCACCGAGATCGCCACGCCATAGTCGCGCTCGGCCGCCGCCGCGCTCACCACGCCATCGCGCACGTCGCGCAGGACTCGTGCGGGATCCCTTGTCTTGGGATCGCCGTAGCCGCCGCCGCCCGGTGACAGAGCGCGGTAGGTGCCGGGCCCGTGACGCTGCACGCCGTACTTGGGGGCCTTGATCTCCTTGCCGCCCGCCAGGGTCAGCGTGACCTCGCCGCCCACGCCGGCGCGGCCGCCGGCGGCGCCGAAGCTCGAAGGCGCGCCGACACCTTCGCCGCGGAAGGCATAGTCGGCAGGCGTAAAGACCTCGACCTCGTAGTCACAGCCCGCGCCACCACGGAAGCGGCCGGGCCCGGCGCTGTCGCAGCGCAGCTCCTGACGATGAAAGCGCGCGGGATAGAGTTGCTCGTAGGTCTCGAGGTTGGGCAACGTCAGCCCGCCCAGCGTGATGAGATGGCCGATCAGGTGGAAACCGTCGCGGCCCTCGACGCCGCCGCCGGCCGGCGCGCCGGCCCACTGGTACATCACATAGCGTCCGCCATCGTCCTTCAGTCCGGCGGTGACCGCATGCACCGCCTTCGACCAGCCGGCAGAGGCGCGCTCGGGCAACGCCTGGCCCAGCGCCTTCCACAGCGCATGGATGATCTCGTGAGCGATGAAGACGGTGTTCATCGTCATCGGCGCCGGCGGCCGTGCATTCACCATCGTGCCTTCGGGCAGGCGGATCTCGACGCTGCGGAACGCGCCCTCGTTCTTGGGCAGGTCGGGCTCGAAGAACGACGACAGCGCCATGAACACGGCTGACGTCGAATTGGCGATCGAGCTGTTCTTGAAGCCGCGCATCTGCTGGCTTGTTCCGGCGAAGTCGACGATAAGCCCGTCGTCCTTCACCGTCAGCGTCACGGCGATCCTGCCGTCGATCGGCTCGAAGCAGTCGTTGTCGACAGGTTCCTCGGCGTGCCACACGCCCTTGGCCAGGCGTCCGATGCAGGCGCGGAAGCGGCGGTCGGCATGGGCCAGCACCCCCTCGAAGAAATCCGGCGCGCGATCGATGCCCAGCTCCTCGACCAGGGCGGCCAACCGCTCGGCGCCGATTCGTGTCGAGCCGATCATGGCGTGAATGTCGCCGTCCTGCGCCTCGGGCAGGCGGGTGTTGAGCATCAGGAGCCGCCACAGGTCCTCGCGCGTGCGGCCGCGCTCGATCAGCTTCAGCACCGGCAGCCGGATGCCTTCGTGGAAGATCTCGGTGGCGGCCGAGTTGTAGGTGCCGGCGGCGCCACCGCCGATGTCGGCCTGATGGGCGCGATTGCAGGCGAAGGCGATGAGCTTGCCGGCGACGAACACCGGCCGAGCGATCACCCAGTCGGGCAGGTGGTTGCCGCCCGCGGTGTAGGGATCGTTCAGCAAGAAGACGTCTTCCGGCTCGATCTGGTCCTTAAAATCGCGCAGGATCGCGCGCACCGCGAAGCCGCCGCCTCCAGTATGGATCGGGATGCCGTCGGCCTGGCTGATCAGCGTACCGCGTGCATCGGCCAGGAAGCAGGAGAAGTCGTGGCTCTGGCTGAAGATCGGCGACCGCGCCGTGCGCGTCATCACCCAGCCCATCTGGTGTGAGATGTGGTCCAGGCGGTTTTGCACCAGCGCCAAAGTGACGGGATCGAGCTCAGTCACGTTACCGCTCCGATATGCACGAGGAAGTCGTCGCGCGGATCGACCTCGAGGCGGTCGCGCGGGCCGACGAAGGCGGTTGTCGTGCGCTCTTCGACCAGCAGCGGGCCGTCGAGCATGCAGCCGGGCCTGAGATCGGCGCCGTCATAGACCGGCACCTCGCGCCAACTGTGGGCGGGATCGATCCAGACCTGGCGTTTCTCGCGCGCCTTGGGCGGCGCGGCTTGGGGCGCGCGTGCTGCAGGGGGCGCCCAATCGAGCAGCCCGCGGCCCACGACACGCAGCGCGGTGATTGAAATTCGGCCACCCGGCTGGATGTGACCAAACAGGCGCTGGTGCTCGGCTTCGAAGGTCCTTCGTGCAGCCGCAGCGTCGAACCCTGCACCCAGCGCGACGCGCACCGGCCATTGCTGGCCGTCGTAGCGCAAGTCGACCTCGCGCTCGACGGCGGCGGTGCCGTTGGTAAAGCCTTCGCGGCTGAGGGCATTGCGGGCACGTGTTTCGAGCTGCGCGAAGCCTGTCTCGAGGCCCGACCGGTCGACCGTGTCGAGGTCTGCCAGGAAGACCTGCAGGTAGTCCTGGCGCACGTCCGACTGCAGCATGCCCATGGCGCAAAACGCACCCGCCGCGCGCGGCAGCAGGGCGCGCTTGCAGCCGAGCGCGCGCGCCACCGCAACGCCGTGCATCGGCCCAGCGCCACCGGCCGCGACCAGGGTGAAGGTCGCGGGATTGTGGCCGCGCTCGATGCTGAGCCGCTCGACGGCGTGCAGCAGGTTCTGCTCCAGCAGCCGGATAACGCCGGCCGCAGCTTCTTCGACCGAAAGGCCGAGCGGCTTGGCGAGCCTGGTCTCCACGGCCTGTCGCGCCAGCTTGCCATCGAGCGTGACTCCGCCAGCGAGGGGACCCGGTCGCAACCGACCCAGCACCAGCTGTGCGTCCGTCACGGTGGGATTCTCCCCGCCCAGGCCATAGGCGGCGGGGCCCGGCCTGGCGCCGGCGCCGTGCGGGCCGACATGCATCAGGCCGGCATCGTCGACCCAGGCGACGGTGCCGCCGCCCGCGCCGACGGTATGGATCTCGACCGACGGCGTCGTGAGGTGATAGCCGTCGATGGTTAGCTCGTCGGCCACCGGCACGTCGCCGTTGGCCATCACCATGACGTCGCAACTGGTCCCGCCGATCTCCATCGAAATCAGGTTGGCCGTCTCGCCGGGCGCCGCGCAGCCCTTCAACGCGCCGACGCCGGCCGCCGGTCCCGACAGCACCAGCATCACCGGCCGGTTCGCGACCTGGTCAACCGAAACCGCACCGCCGTTGCTCTGCAGCAGCAGCAGCGAGCGTGGCAGGCCGAGCTGGCGCAGCTGCTGGTCGAGCGCGCTGAGATAGCTCGTGACCTTGGGTGCGATGTAGGCGTTCACCACGACGGTCGAGCTGCGCTCGTATTCGCCCATGGTCGGCATGACTTCGCTCGACAGGGAGATCCATTTTCCCTTCCAGCTCTTGGCGAGCGCCGCGCCGGCGGCCCGTTCGTGGGTGCCGTCGAGGAAGGAATTGAACAGGCAGACGGCGACGGATTCGACACCCTCCACATTGAAGACCTCGGCCGCCGCGTCGACGTCCTGGGCGGCGAGCGGCGCGAGTTCCGTGCCGTCGGCGGCGATGCGTCCGCGCACCGGCAGGCGCAGGTAGCGCGGCGCCAGCACCTGGGGAAACGGCGCGCGGTGATCCCACTGGTTCTCACGAATGCCGCGACGGATCTCCAGCGAATCGCGGAAGCCCTCGGTCGTGATCAGCCCGACCTTGGCGCCCTTCTTTTCCAGGATGGTGTTGGTGGCGACGGTCGAGCCGTGCACGAACAGTGCACAATCGCGCAGAAGCGCCGACAGCGGCAGGTCGAGTTGTTGGGCGGCGAGCCGCAACACGCCCAGCACGCCTTCGCTGGGATCGGCCGGGACCGAGGGCGACTTGAATATGCGCACCGCGCCCTTCGCGTCACGCAACACCATGTCGGTGAAGGTGCCGCCGACATCGACGCCGATGCGCCAGGGAGCGACGAGGGGTACGGAGGACGCGGTCATGCCAGAGTGATCGAGCTTAGCGTTCGCATTTCCCGTAAGCGAGCCCCGACAGATTGCAGCGCGAGCGGCGTCTTTGCAGGAGACTTTGCCGGGATTGGCACGGTACTATCGAGCGTTCCCCGGGCGGCTGTCGGCTGCCTGGTGGCGGGGCTCATGTCGACCGACGCAGATCCTGTTCACACACCGTCCGTCAGCGCAATCGGCGATTGGCTGCAATCGGTGGGGCTTGGCCGCTTCCGCGATCTGTTCGCCCAGCAGGAGGTCGACGACGAGGCGCTTGGCGAAATCACCGAGGCGGACCTCGAAAGCTGGGGGGTGCCGTTCGGCCCGCGCAAGCGCCTGATGCGCGTGATCGCCGAGCGCGTGGACATCATGCGTCCGACCTCGTCGCGGGCCGTGGGCGGCGTCGAGCGGCGCCAGATCACCGCGCTCTATTGCGACATGGTGGGCTCGACCGAGCTCACCGGCCGGTTCGATCCGGAGGACCTGCGCGCCGCTACCCGAAGCTATCTCGAGATTTGCCACGCCGCGGTCGAGGCGCTGGGCGGGCACGTCGCCTCCTATCACGGCGACGGCGCGCTGGCCTGCTTCGGCTGGCCCAAGGCGCATGAGGACGATCCCGAGCGTACGGTCCACGCGGCGCTCAAGATCATCCGCGATCTCAAGACGTCGCTGGTGGAGTCGGCGGTCCCCATCCAAGTCCGCATCGGCATCGCGACCGGCCTGGTCGTGGTCGGAGACCTGATCAGGACGGGCGCCTCACCCGAGGCGCTGATCGTGGGCGAGACGCCCAATCTCGCCGCCCGGCTGCAGGGCGTGGCCGAACCAAATACGGTTGTCGTGAGCGCCAGCACCCGCCGCCGACTCGGCCGTGTGTTCGATCTGCGGCCGGCAGGCTCATTCAGCCTCAAGGGCTTCGCCGACGCCGTTGCGTGCTGGGAAGTGGTCGGCGAGACCATGGTGGAAAGCCGCTTCGCCGCTGCGCACGACACGTCGCTGCCCGATCCGGTGGGACGCGAATCGGAACTCTCCCTGTTGCTGCGACGCTGGCAGTTCGCGTGCGAAGGCGAGGGCCAGCTCGTGCTGCTGTCCGGCCAGGCGGGCATCGGCAAGTCGCGTCTCGCCGAGACGCTGTGCGCGCGGATCGCCGCCCAGCCGCACGTGCGGCTGCTCTGCCAGTGTTCGCCGCACTACACCAACAGCCCGTTCTATGCCGTGCTGCGGATGATCGAGCGCGGCGCGCGCATCCTGCCGTCGGATCCGCCGGCCACCAAGCTGCGCAAGCTGCGGGCGCTGCTGCGCGCCGGCTGGGGCCACACCAGGATGGCGCCACTGCTGGCAAACCTGCTGTCGATCACCGACGATCTGCCGGCCGATCTCGCCAGTCTCGATCCCGTGATGCGCAAGCAGCAGATGCTGGCCATGCTGGCCGAAGCGCTGACCGAGCTGTCGCGCCGCCGGCCGGTGCTGCTGCTGATCGAGGATGGTCATTGGATCGATCCGTCGACGCACGATCTGTTCCGCCAGATCGCCAAAGCGCTGCACGACAGCGCCATCTTCATGCTGGTCAATCTGCGGCCCGAGGGCGACGCCATCTGGAGCGGCTATGCCGACGCGACGCGCCTGCAGCTTTCGGGCCTCGATCGCCGCTCGGCCATGGTGCTGGTGGAGACGACCGCCGGCGGCTCGGCCATCGCCCCGATCTTGATGGATCGCATCCTCAAGAAGTGCGATGGCGTGCCCCTGTTCATCGAGGAGCTGACCAAGGCCACGCTCGAGGCGAGCGGCGGTCTCGATCTGCCGGGCGCACACGGTTCCAGCCAGCCGCGCAACATCGACGTGCCCGCGACGCTGCACGATTCGCTGATGGCCCGTCTGGACCGGCTGTCGGACGCCAAGACGGTGGCGCAGATCGGCGCGGTGATCGGTCGCGAGTTCGAGCATGACGTGCTCGAGACCGTGACCGGACTTGAAGCGCGGCTGCTCGATCATACGCTGCGCCGCCTCGTCGATGCCGAGATCCTGGTCGAGAGCGGCACGGCGGCGCGACCGCTCTATGCCTTCAAGCATGCGCTGCTGCGCGATGCTGCCTATGCAAGCCTCCTGCGCGAGCGACGGCAGGAGTTGCACGGCCGCATTGCCGACGTGCTGAACAAGACCGGCGAGCCCGGCGAGGTCGTGCCCGAGCTTCTCGCCTACCACTACAGCGAGGGATCCCGCATCGAGGAGGCGATCAACTGGTGGCGCGAGGCGGGGAGGCGCGCCACTTGGCGTTCGGCCAACAACGAGGCCATCAGCCATCTGCAGAACGCGCTCACGCTGCTCGAAGCGCAGGCACCGAGCCCGGAACGCGATCGGCTCGAAGCCGAGTTGC
Organism: Reyranella sp.; assembly: GCA_016780605.1. GTDB lineage: Bacteria > Pseudomonadota > Alphaproteobacteria > Reyranellales > Reyranellaceae > Reyranella. Next base: position 6,033 of record JADHLS010000008.1, on the reverse strand, counting down.
GGCTCGACCTGTCCGGTCCGGCCTTCTCGGTGGGAGGCTTCACCGATGCCGTGGCCGAGGCCAACATCGACCAGGCGCTGATGCTGTGCGAACGCATCGGCGACCCGCATCTCTCCTTCCTGGTACTGTGGGGCAAGGCCCAGTCGACCGCGAGCCGCGGCGCCATGGGCCGCGCCGTGAGCGAGGCGCGCCGCCTCGTCGAGCTGGCAGAAGCGACGGGGCAGGAGAGCCTGGTCGCGTCAGCCGCGCGCAGCCTCGGCATTTTCAGCACGATGTCGGGAGCGCTGCAGGAGGGCCGCACCCAGCTCGCCAAGGCGGTGAGCGGGCTGTCGTCGGTGCCGGCGCGCGACATCATGTTCTCGCACGGCCTCGATCCGCTGGTGACGGCGCGCGTCAACTACGCGCTGACGCTGCAGCAGCTCGGCGAGCTCGACGCCGCGGCCAAGGAGATGCGCATCGGCGTCCAGGAAGCCCGCGAGGCCAGGCACTTCAGCACGCTCGCCTACAGCCTGATGCGCGGCGGCATCTTCGCCATGCTGTCGCACGACGACGACGGCGTCGGCCGTCTCGGATCGGAGCTGGTGGGCCGCGCGTCGCAGCACCAGGCTGCGGCCTGGCTGCGCCTCGGACAGATGCTGAAAGGCTGGCACGAGGCGCGGCAGGGCGACACCGACCTCGGCCTCGAGCAGATGCTGACGGCGATCCGCGGCCAGACGGTCCGCGGCAGCTACCTGCTGATGCCGCTGATGATGACGATGTATGCCGACCTGGCGGCGGGCGCGGGTCTGCACGCCGAGGCGCTGCGCCAGCTCGACGAGGCCGAGGCTCTGATGGAGGAGCAGGCGCAGGTCATCTGGCGCGCCGAGCTGCACCGCGTACGCGCACTCGCGCTGGCCCGGCGCGGCGCCAGCTACGCCGAGATCGCGCCGCATGTCGCACAGGGCCGCCTGGTCGCCCAGCAGCAGCGCGCGCTGTTCGGTGAGCTGCGCGTTGCCCTGACCGGTGTGCATCTCGCCGCCGAACTCGCCTTCACCGAGCGCGACGCCGCGCTCGATGCGCTTCGGCCAGTGGTGGCCCGCTTCCCCGGCCATCTCGACGTTCCCGACCTCAAGGTCGCGCGCATCCTGGTCGGCGCCTGATAGACGATCCTCCCCGTCGCGGAGTCCGTGATGGGGAGAAAGCTTTGACTCAAGCCTTGGTCACGTCGAGCACTGCCCGAAAGGCGGAGATCAGCGCGCCCTGGATCCAGGCCTGCTCGGCGGAGCAATGCTCGCCGGCGAAGAACACCCGGTGCTCGGGCTGCTTGGCAACGCCGTACATCGTCTCGAGCTGCCCGGGCAGAAGATAGGCGAAGGCGCCGCCCGACCAGCGGTGCTGGCCCCAGTCGATCGATGCGTGCTCGGTCACCTGCTCTTCGATCTCCGGATGAAAGCGGGCGATGCTGTGCTTCACAGCGTCGGCTCGCGCGTCGGGCGGCAGCACGCCCAGCCGATCGGCGTCGCCTCCCCAGGCATAGGCGCCGAGCAGCGCTCCCGGTTCATTGGGATCGGCCTTGGGGTTCAGCCGCATCGCCGGCTCGGCCACCGGCGCGGCGTGAATGTTGGCAAAGCGGCGCGACGACGGAAGCTCGGCCGCACCGTCGCCCTTGGTCGGCACGATTTCGGCATGGTCCATCGGATAGTAGGTCTGCCGCTGGACGCGATCGGACACCGACGATCCGCCATAGATGCCGTACTTCGTCTCCCAGAAGCGGCTCCGGCAGGCAAAGCCGACCTTGGTCGAGTTGATGTAGCACATGTCGCGGATCGCCTTGACCTTGGCGTGACTGAAGTTGACCAGCGAGACCAGGCGCAGCACCGAATAGGGGATGGTGCAGATCACGAACGGCACTTGGAACTCCTTGGAGCCTGAGGGCGTCCGGCATCGAACCTTGGCGCTGGTCTGCGTGTCGATCTCGATCTCCACGACCTCGTGCTCGAACAGGACCGTCCCGGGATGGAGCTTCTTGTACAGCCCCTCGGGCAGGCCGCTCATGCCGCCGCGCAGGGTCTTCAGGCCGCCGCCGATGCCGACCAGGGCATCGCGCAGGAAGATCGACAGGGACTTGTCCTTGAGCTCGTCGAGGCAGGTGAAGGCGTCGATCAGCTCGCCGACTTCCGAGGACGCGCTGCGCGCCAGGAAATCGCCGACCGACAGGCTGTCGAGATAGCGCAGGCGGTTCGTGCCGAGGCCGCCCGACATCACGATGCGCTTCTCGAAGTCGGTCATCGTCTCGATCACCGCCGTGATCAGCCAGCCCAGGATGGCGTTGCCCGGATACTGCGGATAGAGCGCAGGGTCGGGGTTGGCGCCGGGGATGCCCCACAGGGGATAGATGCGCTGGGCGCCGTCGGCGCGGCGGCAGACGACGTCGCGGATGTCGAGGAAGTTCTGGTCGGTGGCGTTAAAGAAGTCGATCAGGGTGTGTTCGAGCCCGACTTCGCGGATGTAATGGAGCGTGTAGTCGTGGCTGAGCGGTACCCGCATGGCGCCGAGCTCGACATGGCTACCGTCCTTGAAGCGATGCGTGAGGACACGGCCGCCGACGCGCTTGCTGCCCTCCAGCACGGTCACCTTGTGCCCCCGCTGCTGCAACTCGTAGGCCGCGGCGAGGCCGGCCATGCCGGCCCCGAGCACCAGCACTTCCTTGCGCGCGCCGGTCTGGTTTGCCGCCTTCAGCGCGCTCGTTGCGTCGGTCAGTGGCACGCGCGGCGTGCGTGCTATGACGTGATGGTCGTCGCTCATGATGCCTCCACGGGCTCGGCCAGGCGTTGCGAGAGTGGCGGTCCCTGCCACGGAAAGGCCGAGACGCCTTCCGCTGCCAGCGGCCAGAGATAGTCCAGGGCGCCGGCGAAGAGGGCACGGCCGAGATAGACCAGGATCGGTGGCGACAGCGGCTCAACCTCGGGATCCCACACCCGTTCGGGCTCCAGCGCGCGGTAGCCCATGGCTTCCATCGTCCGCATGCGCGGGGCGCCTTGGTAGGCAAGGCCGAGCACCGAGCTGAACCCGGCATCGCGTGCCGCCGTCAGGCAATGCCAGCGAAGAACCGAGTTCAGTCCGCGTCCGGTGCGGCCGGGCGCCGTTGCGGCGCGCCCCATCACCACGGCGGGGAAGAGGCTGGCCGCCATCGCCACGGAAACGCCGACCTGCGCCTCGGCGTGAGCGGGCGATCCCGCCACTCGGCACTGGATCGTCGCCACCAACTGGCCGGTGTCGTCCCAGCCGCCAAGCACGACGGCCGACCGATCGTGCGTGTCCCAGGCCAGCAGGTCGGGGCGCAGCAGGCGGAACTCGCGCGCGGCGCTGTAGGTTTCGAGGCGGAGCGCGTTGACCGCGTCGCGGTCTGCGGCGCTCGCCACTCCGACGCAGCTCAGCCGCGTCAGCCTCTGGTCGTGGGGAGCCTCGGCGTTCATTCTATTCCAGCAGCGAAATGTCGAGCATCGCGCAGACGACGTCGAACGGGTTGAACCAGGTCTTGCCATCGCGCGACCCGCCGAACAGCAGGCCGGCGGCGTGGTTCTCGGAATCGACCAGCAGCGAGCCGGAATCGCCGTAGCCGCAGCTGATCTCGGCCAGGATCTGGTTGACGAACAGCGTCGGCGTCTCGCCGAAGCCAAGCGGCCGGTAGTTGGCGCGCACCGTGCCGATGCAGGACACCACGCCGGTCGTGAGACCGGTCGTGCGGCCGACCTTGCGGACACGCTCGCCAGGCTCGATCGACGCCATCGGAGCGACGCCCTCGATCGTGCCGATTCCGTCCACCCAGGAAAGCGCCTGGTCGTGTGCGCAGGCCGCGATCGCCGCGTCGGCGAGATTGCGCGCCGTGCCGCCGAACTCCAGCGGCGTCCAGCGCAGCACAGTGCCGAACGCAGCGAGTGGTCCGGCGCCGCCGTCGATGGGCGAGGGCTGCAGGACAGTGTCGCCCGGGTAGGCATAACCCAGTCGCGACAGCACGTGGCTACAGCTCAGGATGCAGGGCGCACCGGTCCGGCTGTCCCGCATGCCGATCGCAACCGTGCCGACCGGGAAGAGATGATGCGAGGCGCTGACCCCGCCGACGGCCGGCCGCCGCGCGACCCGCAGCCGCGACTGTGCCGAAGAAGTATCGGCATCGGGGATGTGCTGCGGCGGTATGTCGGGAACCGTCATCTCCTCGACGTCGACGGTGGCCGAGGCGCCGTGGGGAGCGGCGAGCATCTTGGGCAATATGGCCCCGCTCGGCATGTCGCCCTCGCGGCGCTTGTGCGCCACGAACACCTTGACCACGACTTCGTCGGTCAGCTTGCCGTTGCGCCGCCGCAGGCCGAACCCCACCCCGGTGACGCCCGGCCGATTGAGCAGATCGACGGCGTGGTGGCGATAGGTTGCCTCCTCAGGCCCGCCGCGCGTTTTGCGCTTCACCATGGCACTGCCCCCAATGCCTTCGTCTACAGGCGTCGCCCGACGGCGATCACCATCGTCAGGTGTGCGGCGTAGTCCGGTTCGGCGAGCCGCACGGCCGCCGCGGCCCGCCAGCGCGTGAGTTCCGCGTCGCTCAGCTGCTTTTGTTCGACGGCCCGTTGCGCCGTGCGCGCCAGCAGCTCCAGCGCCCCCGCTGCGGTGAGCGGCACGGCGATGGGCTCGGTCACGACGAAGCCCAGCCCTTGCTCCCGGAGCAGCCGCCCGAGCGTGCGCCCGGCGAACGGATTGTGGAACTGTGCGAGATGCAGCGAGTGCAGCTTGCGTTCGAGGGCGTCCTCGCTGGTTTCGACCGAGAAGCTCGCCCAGTCGCTGTCGACGAAGCAGATGGCGCCGCCCGGCCGCGTGACGCGCGCTGCCTCGGCCACGGCGCGGACGGCGTGGTCGGGCGTGAGATGCTGCAGGACTCGTTCGCAGTAGCAGGCGTCGAAGGAGGCCGGCGGGAAGGGCAGGTCGGTGGCGGTGCCCTGCTGGTGGCGCGTCCAGCCGGCGATGCCGGCGGCGCGCGCTGAGGCATCGGCGCTGGCGACCATTTCCGGATCCGAATCGAGGCCGATCACGGCGCCGAACATGCCGACCCGCGCAGCGAGGGCGAGCGTGGCCGTGCCCGGGCCGCAGCCGATATCGAGGACGCGCGCTCCCGGCAACAGGCCGAGCAGCTGCCAGGCGCGGGCGCGCACGGCCATCACGGCGGGCGAGGTGGCGGCGCGCCACAGGTAGTCCGCGCCGACATGCTGGATCTTGCTCATGCGCCTTCTCCTTCCCCTTCGCCTTCCATCTCCGTTGCAGAGCCTGGCGGTGGCGGCGGGATCCACACCGGCGCGTAGGCGAGCGTGGAGACCGGGATCAGCACGGGACCGAGATCGAACAGCTCCGGCATCGCGCCGTGGGCGCCGGCGCGCGCCAGCAACAGGCGCTGTGGGCCGAGCGGCGGGCCGATCACCACGACGCCGCGCGACGCATCGCCAAGCAGGGCCGGCGTGAAGATCGGCTGTGGCACGCTCATCAGCACCGCGTCGAACGAGCCATCCGCGCCGCTACCTCGCCTGAGGTTTGGGAGCTGGGCGACTTCCAGGGCGCCATCGGAGCGGTACGCGTTGTCGAGCGTGACGACGTGCTTGGCGAGCTGGCACAACAAGGCGGTGAGGTAGCCGCAGCCGGTGCCGTGCTCCAGTACGCGGTCGGTCGGCTGCAGGTCGAGCGCGCTCAGGATGCGCACCGTCAGTTCCGGCGACGGCAGGACCGCGCCGCTCGGCAGCCACAGCCCGCTCGAGGCGTAGGCGAGGTGGGCGAGATCAGCCGGCGCGAAGGCGTGGCGCGGGACCGAGGCGATGGCTTCGACGATGTGCTCCGATGCCCCCATGGCCTCGACCTGGCGCCGCAGCGCGGCGCGGGCATGCGGCCGGTCGCGCAGCTTCAGCTGCTCAAGGATGTCGTCGAGCGCTCTCATGGCTTCGACTCCAGTTTGCCGGCGTAGGACCGATCGAAATCGTGCAGTGCGACCGTGATGCCGGCGGGATCGCCGTCGAGTGC
>JADHLS010000007.1 GCA_016780605.1 Reyranella sp. | reverse complement strand
GCGCGCTTCGTCTCGGTCAATGCGGCGCGCGATCCCTTCCGTGCCGCCACCGACGCCTATGCCCAACGGTTGTGGCGCCAGATCGAGCGCGAGGCGGGCAGCCCGTGGTTCCTGGGCGAGCGTTTCTCCGCTCTCGACATCTATATCGGCGTCATGACCCGCTGGCGCCCCCGGCGCGGCTGGTTCGAGACCGAGACACCGCACCTCTTCGCCATCGCGCACCGCGTCGACCAGCTGCCGGAACTCGGCGAGGTGTGGAAGCGCAACTTCCCGAACGGCTGAGCCACCCGACATGACCTGCGTCGGCATCGTCGGCGGCCTGGGAGTCGGCGCCACGGTCCATTACTACGAGAAGATCACCGCGGCCTGCAAAGCCCGCGGCGTGGTGCCCGATCTCGTGTTCGTCCATGCCGATGTCGATCGCGGCCAGGGCTACGTGCGCGACGGCAAGCTTGGCGAATTGGCGGAATACCTGGCGGGCTTCATCGAGCGACTGGGCCGCGCCGGTGCCGAAGCCGCCGTCTTGCCGGCGGTCACGCCGCACATCTGCATCAACGAGCTTACGCCGCGCCTGAAACTGCCGCTGATCAACATCGTCGATGCCATCGGCACGGAGCTGAGCGCGCGCAAGCTCCGGCGCGTCGCCCTGTTCGGCACGACCTTCACCATGCAGGGCAGCCTGTGGGGCCAACTCTCCGGCGTGGAGATCGTGAAGCCCGAGCCCGACGAGATCGCTTTCATCGGCCGCGCCTACCAGCGCATCCTCGACACCCAGCGCGGCCACGACGAGGACACCGAGGGCCTGCGCCGCATCGCCGCCGATCTGCAGCGCCGCGACGGCGTCGAGGCGATCCTGCTCGCCGGCACCGACCTCGCGGTCATCTTCGACGAAGAGACAGCAGGCTTCCCCTGCATCGACTGCGCGCGGGTGCACATCGACTCCATTGTCCAACGATTGACGTCTTAATCTTCGGCCGAGGGCCACGGGTGGAGACGACCTGGCACTTTCCGGCTGCGGCCGCGCCCTTATTGCGGCTTGGGCTGGGCCCGGTGCCGGTAGACGAGATCGCCTGGATCTTGTTTCGGCGCACCTGGGTCGAGCCTCGCACCTAAGCGTTCTGCAACAGCGATCGAACGGCGGTTCTCTGGGTCCACGTAGCTCACGAGGCCAAAGAGGCCGAGCTTGCACTCAGCCCAGTCCCGTAACGCCGCTGCGGCCTCGGTCGCGTATCCCTGACCCTCATGCCCCTCATAGACAAGCCACCCCAGTTCTTTTTCCGGAAACAGCGGGCCGTGGCTGATGTCGACGAGGCCCACACACTCATTGGTGGCAAGGAGGTCCATCATCAGCGCCCCGTGCCCGAACAGATCCCAGCACGCGACTCCGTGGCAGAACTTCCCCCACGCCGCCCGTTCAGCGTAGGGGCCGCCAATGCGCTTTGCCCGCGGGGAGGCAAGAAGTCGTGCATAGGCCGGGAAATCCCCGGCGACAGGTGCGCGGAGGGTCAAGCGCTCCGTGATGAGCGTTGGAATGGCTTGCGAGGGCATATGGTGGCCACTCTTGGACACGGCGGTTAGCGACGCGCGTTTATACCTCAGGTTGGTCCGGCACCACGATCAGCGGAGTTCAGGCCGCCGCGGAGTTGCCTCGACACCCCATGAGCGGCAGCGGAGTGCCGCGCTCCCAGCAATGAGCCGGCCGGAGGCCGACGGTCCGGAAGATCATGAAAGGTGCTTGATCATGTCCAGCACCGCGAGGTCACGCCCACCGCGTCGCACGCTGGAGCGGTCCTGACGCATGTAGCCGTGCTTGCGGTAGAACGGCACGGCGTTCAGCGTCGCCTGCAGTGACAGGACGGTGGCGCCCCGCCGCCGAACCTCTTCCTCCGCCGCGTGCAACAGCACCTGTCCTGCGCCGCGGCCTGTTGCGGGATCGACGTAGAGGCCGAAGAGCACCGCCTCTTTGATCGAGGCGAAGCCCGCGACCGCGCCATCGCGCTCGGCCACCAGCATGGTCTCGCCGCCTTCGGTCATGGCGTGGCGAAAACCCGCCGGCTCGCGCTCGCGCAGCCATGCCTCGATCTCGTCGGCGGCATAGGCGCCGACACACAGCTTTCTCACCGCAGCCTTGTGCAGGCCGCACAGCGCCTCGGCGTCGGCAAGGGTCGCCGGCCGGATGGTGAAGTCGGCCATGACGGCCGCCTCAAAAGGTCTGCCGGACGCCGACGATCTGCGACAGGCAACGGCCGACGTGATCGGCAGTGTCGGGCTCGAGGCCCTCGACCTCGATCTCGACCGACAGCTGATCGGCATCGGCCTGGGCGAAGACGCGCGCCGGCACCAGGCCGCGCTTGGCCAGAAGCTCAAGCGCGCGCGGCAGCACGCCAGGCTCGGCGTCGGCTTCGAAACAATATCGGACGGTGGACGAGTTGCGCTTAAGCGCCAGAACGGCGGAGGGCACGGACGACATGGGCGGACTCCCGGAAATACGGACGAACAGCGACGCGCCGGTTTGCACTGCAAACCGGGGGGCTAATTCGCCGACCGAGGAGGTCCCTGCGGGCCATGAGGTAACTATAGCGTCGCCGCTCGGCGGCAGGCTACGCTTTCTTCAAACAAGCGAAGGGATGGAAAGAAAAATGCGCTCGACGCCCATCTACGAGGTGCATGCTGTCAAGTATGCCCACCTGCCGCGCAAGGCTTGGGAAGTCCAGATCACGCCGGACCCTCACGACGCCGACTTCCCGATGGACTATTTCGTCTGGGTGGCGATCCCGCTCGACGAGGCCGGCAACCGGGCGATCGGCGGCAAGCCCATCGTCATCGACACGGGCTTCAACGCCCAGGTCGGCAAGAAGCGCGGCCGCGAGGTCAAGCGCAATCCCGCCGACCTGCTGGGCGACCTCGGCATCGACCCGAGCGAGGTCGAGGACGTCGTCATCACCCACCTTCACTACGACCATGTCGGCAACTGGGACAAGTTCCCCAAGGCGCGCTTCCACCTGCAGGACAAGGAGATGCAGTTCGCCACCGGCCGGCACATGTGCCAGGACCCGTTCCGCCATGCCTTCGAGGTCGACGACATCGTCGGCATGGTGCGTGCCGTCTACGGCAAGCGCGTGGTGTTCCATGACGGCGACGAAGAGATCCAGCCCGGCCTCTCGGTGCATCTCATCGGCGGCCACACGATGGGCATCCAGTCGGTGCGGGTGATGACGCGCAACGGCTGGATGGTCCTCGCCTCCGACGCCAGCCACTAATACTGGGGCATCCGCGACAGGAAGCTGTTCTCGATCGTCTATTCGGTGGCCGACATGCTGGCGGGCTACGACAAGCTCACCAGGCTGGCCGACGGCAATATCGACATGGTGGTGCCCGGCCACGACGCCGAGGTGATGAAGAAGTATCCGCCCTCGCGCGACACCCTCAAGGGCATCAGCGTCCGCCTCGACTGACAGCGGTCAGCCATGCCGATCTACTGGACGATCGATCCGCCGAATCAGCTGATGACCGCGATGGCCAAAGGCCAGGTACGCCAGCACGAGGCCCTCGCTTATCTCGACGCCACGATGGCCGCCACTGGCGCCTCCAGCCTCGACCTTCGTAGCATTGTCTAGATTGAGTCCAAGGCCGACACTTCGGAATGCCCATCCACTGGACGATTGATCCGGAGCAGCGGCTGATGACGGCGGTCGCCGACGGCGAGGTGCGCAGGGGCGAGGCCATGGCCTATCTCGACGCCATGAGTGCCGCCAGGGCTGGCGGCTACCGCAGACTGTTCGACGGCAGCCGTGGCGAACCGCTGATGAACGCCGACGAGATCATGGAATTGGCGGCCCGTATGCGTGACATCCAACAGGAGGAGGCGCCCGGCCCGCTGGCTGTGGTGATGCCGGCCAACAAATATGCGCAATTCTCGCGCATGCTGGGAATCCTGTCCGTCCCCAAGCGGCCGATGCGCTTCTTCGCCAGTGCGATCGCCGCCCGGGCCTGGCTGGAGGCACCGGATGTCCGCGACTGGGTTGCGTGTCATTCCGAGCGCTAGACTAGCGAGGGACCTTTGCTGTTCCCTAAAGGTCCTTCGCTGCGCTCGGGATGACAGGTGTGCGCGCTACTTCTTCTCCACGTTCCACAGCGCCAGCGACGGCGTCGGCGTGATCAGGCCGCTCAGATTGCTGCGGATCGCCGTCGGCGTGGTGAACTGGCCGAGCGGCACGAAGGTCGGATACTCGAGCATGCGCAGCTGGACCTGCTCGGCGATCGCCTTCTGCTTGGCCGGATCGGTCTCCGCGGCAAAGCCATCGCGCAGCTTCTCGATGGTCTCGTCGCAGCTCCAGCCGAACGTTGCCTTGTCGCAGGCGGCGTTGACGAAGGCGGCCGACACCGGGTTCAGGACATCGGGCGAGCCCCATGAGGTGAAGTAGGCGCTCCAGCCGCCCTTATCGAGCGGATCCTTCTTGGCGCGCCGGCTCACCAGCGTCTGCCAGTCCATCGGCTGCAGATCGATCTTGAGCCCGATCTTCTCGAGCTGCGCCTTGGCAACGGTGGCGAGGTTGTTGTGGCCCGCCGTGTCGGTCTGGTGCAGCAGTACCGCCGGCGTGCCGTCATAGCCCGACGAGGCCAGGATTTCCTTGGCCTTGGCAACGTTGCCGGAAAGCTTGTCCTCCCATCCCTTGGTCGATTCCAGCGGCGAGCCGCAGGGGAACACCGACTTGCACTCCTTGTAGAAGTCGGGGTTGCCCGAATTGGCCTCGAGGAACTCTTTCTGCGACAGCGCATAGAGCACGGCCTGCCGCACCTTGGCGTTGTCGAACGGCTTGGTGAGCACGTTGAAGCGCATCGAATACTGACGGCCCCAGGTGTTGGTCACGACGACCTTGACGTTCTTGTCCTGCTGCATCAGCGGCAGCAGGTCGGGTGGCACGATCTCGACCAGGTCGACCTCGCCATTCATCAGGGCGTTGACCTGCGTCTGGGTGTCGGGGATCCAGATCCACTCGACGCGATCGACCTTGGCGACCTTGCCGCCGGCCATGGCCGAGGCCGGCTCCGGCCGCGGCTTGTACTTGGGGTTCTTGAGATAGACTGCCTTCTCGCCGGGCTTCCATTCGTCCTTCTTGAACATGAACGGACCCGAGCCGATGGCCTCGGTGAGCTGCGTGTTGGGATCGACGCTCGCCTGCTCCTTGGGCATCATGAAGGGCACATTGGAGCTGGTCTTGCCGAGCGATTCCAGCACCAGGCCGTAGGGCTGCTTCAGCACCATCTTGATGGTCTTGGCGTCGGGCGCGCTCAGGTCGGCGACCACGCCCATCAGTTTCTGGCCCATCGAATCGCGCGCCGCCCAGCGCTTGATGGAGGCGACGCAGTCCTCGCCGGTCACCGGCTTGCCGTCATGCCATTCCAGGCCATCGCGCAGGGTGAAGGTCCAGGTGAGCTTGTCGGGCGAGACCTCCCACTTGTCGACCATCTGCGGCTTGACCTGCAGCTTGTCGTCCATGGCAAACAGCGTGTCGTAGACCATGTTGCCGTGATGGGTGGAGATCAGCGCCGTGGTCCAGATCGGGTCGATGATCTTGAGATCCGAATGCAGCGCGACCTTCACCGTGGTTTGCGCGTAAGCCCCGGCAACGGGCGCCGCGAACGCAGCGGCAGCAACCAGCGCACCGGCAAGACGACGACCTAACTTCAACATGAAAGCTCCCTGAATCACTCCCCGATCCCCGGCGGCCACAATAGGGCCGTCAGTGGCCCTGCGCGACGTCCAATAGCGCCTGCCATTCCGTCAATTTCACGCGAGGGCGGCCGAGCGCGGCGCCGGCCGCGACCTCGTGCTTGTCGATGCGATGCCAGCCCGCGGCATCGACGGCGATCGGCAGCACGTCGGGTCCGCTCTTGGGATCACGGTCCTTGAGGAAGGCCAGTACCTGCTGGGCCACCGCGTGACTTTCGGCGCGGTTGGTCGGAATGGTGCCGCTCGGTCCGCGCTTGGCCCAGCCGACGGGAAACACATCCTCGCGTTTGGGGAAATCCTCGCCGCTATAGCCGATACAAGTCACGACCAGATCAGCTTTGAGCGTCCCCCCAATGGAGCTTGACGTGAGCTCGATCTCGCCGGGCCGGATCGCCATCGGCACGGCACCGAACAGGAAATGCACCGTGACCGGCTTTTCGCCGGGCTTGTGGCCGGCAAAGCCCTTGAGGATCTCGAGGTTCTTGGCCTTGCGCAGCCGCTCGGGCGTTGGATCGGTCGCCACCGGCGTCACACCCAGCGCCTTGGGATCGGTGACGGATACGGCGCGCGCCAGGCGGCCCATCTCCGCCAGCTCGTTGTTGGTGAACGAGGCATGCTCCGGTCCGCGCCGGCCGATCACGTAGATGTCGCGAAGCGGCGCGTTGGCGATCGCCGCTCCCGCTTCGGGCACGATGTCGCTCTTCGCCATCTCGTCGGCGCTCTTGGCGAGCACGCGCGCCACGTCCAGGGCGACGTTGCCATTGCCGATCACGGCCACCGTCTTCACCAACGAGAGATCGGGGCCGGTGCGGAAGTCGGGATGACCGTTCAGCCAGGCAACGAAGCGCCACGAACCCCAGATATGGGGCAGGTCCTCGCCGGGGACGCCGAGCTTCCTGTCGATCACCATGCCGGTGGCGACGATCACGGCGTCGTAGGCCGCGTCGAACTCCTCCCAGGAAAGATCGCGGCCGACATCGATGTTGCCGGCGAAGCGGACGTCGGGCTGCAGCAGCAGCTTCTCGAACTGGCGGACGATCGCCTTGGTGCCCTGATGGTCGGGCGCGACACCCGCGCGCACCAGGCCGTAAGGCGTCGGCAGGCGGTCGATGATGTCGATATGAAGATCGGGTCGGGCGCGCAACAACCCGTCGGCGGCATAGAAGCCCGAAGGGCCCGCGCCCACGATGGCAACGCGGTGAGTCATAGGCGCCCGCTTAGCATATGATGGTTACATGACTAAATACCCAAAGCTCAGCCAGCTTGGCCGGCCGGCCGTACTGCCCGAATCGCCGGACAAGGCCACACTGGAGACGGTCCCCAATCCGCAGCCGCGGGCGTTGTACCTGGTGCGCTTCACCGTCCCTGAATTCACCACGCTTTGCCCCGTGACCGGCCAGCCAGACTTCGCCCATCTCGTGATCGACTACGCCCCGCGCGCGCGCCTGGTCGAGAGCAAGTCGCTGAAGCTCTATCTCGGCAGCTTCCGCAACCATGCCGATTTTCACGAAGCGTGCACGCTGGCGATCGGCTTGCGCCTGCAAAAAGCGCTGGCGCCGCACTGGCTGCGCATCGGCGGCTATTGGTATCCGCGCGGCGGCATGCCGATCGATGTGTTCTGGCAGACCGGCCAGCCGCCCAAGGGCCTGTGGCTGCCGGATCCAGGCGTCCAGCCCTATCGCGGCCGTGGCTAGAGGAAGGGGATGGCGCGCCAGCCGCCCCGGCCAAAACGTCCACCGCGGCCCGCCTCGCCGGTCGAGCTCCGTGATGCCATCCGTGCGGAGGCTCTGCGGCTCGGATTCGATGCTGTGGGCTTTGCGCCGGCAAACCTGGCGCCACCGGCGCGGGCCGAGCGCCTGCAACGGCTTGGCGAATTCCTGGATGCCGGCTGGCATGGCGACATGGGTTGGCTGGCCGAGCGCACCGAGCAGCGGGCCGATCCGCAGACCTTATGGCATGATGCCAAGACGGTGGTGTCGCTTGCGATCAACTACGCGCCGCCGGGCGATCCGCTGGAGGTCCTGACGCACGGCGACCGTGCGGCGATCTCGGTCTACGCCCAGGGTCGCGACTATCACGAGGTGATGAAGACCAAGCTCAAGGCGCTAGGTCGCTTCATCTGGGACACCTATCAGCACGAGCTCAAGGTTTTCGTCGATACGGCGCCGTTGATGGAGAAGCCCATGGCGCAAATTGCCGGCCACGGCTGGCAGGGCAAACACACCAACCTGGTGTCGCGCCGTTTCGGCTCCTGGCTGTTCCTGGGCGAGATCCTGCTGTCGGTCGAGCTTCCGGCCGACTCACCAGAGACCGACCACTGCGGCCAGTGCCGCGCCTGTCTGGACATCTGCCCGACCAGGGCCTTTCCCGCGCCCTATCGCCTGGAGGCGCGGCGCTGCATCTCCTACCTCACCATCGAGCACGAGGGCCCGATCGATCGCGAGCTGCGTCCCTTGCTCGGCAATCGCATCTATGGCTGCGACGATTGCCTTGCGGTCTGCCCGTGGAACAAGTTCGCCCAGCAAGCGCGCGACGTGTCGCTGATGCCGCGGGCGGAGCTCGATGCGCCGCTGTTGGCCGAACTCGCGACGCTCGACGACGAGGGCTTCCGCAAACGCTTCGCCGGTACCGCCATCAAGCGCATCGGCCGCGACCGCTTCGTGCGCAACGTGGCGTATGCGCTCGGCAACAGCGCTGCACCGGCCGCGTCGCTTGCGGCCGTGGAACACCTGCTGGCCGACGCTTCACCCCTGGTACGGGGTGCCGCGGTGTGGGCCCTGTCGCGTCTCGCCGCCAATCGGGCGGCGGAATGGCAACGAACAAGTGATGAGCCCGATGCCGAGGTCCGTGCAGAATGGGCCGCCATTCGGAGGACGAGCCCATGAAGACCGGACGAAAGACATTCCTCGTCGCCGCCGTCGCCGCAGCCGTCCTTGGGCTCGGCGCCGCGGCCCAGCAGCCGGCGCCTTCGCTGACGGCCGATCAGGCCCGTCAGATCATCGCCAGTCCTGACCGCAGCGCCGCCGACCGCACCAACGACCTGCGGCGCAAGCCCGAGCAGATGCTGGTCTTCATCGGCATCCGGCCAGGCATCACCGCACTCGATATCAGCGCGGCCGGCGGCTACACCACGGAGCTGCTGGCCCGATCGATCGGCCCCTCCGGCAGTGTCTATGGCCAGAGCCGGCCGCGGCCCAGCCAGCCGGCAACGCCGCCGCCTGCTCCCGAAGGCAACAGCCATCCCAACGTGACGCCGGCGCCGGCCGCGGCGGCACCGCCGGCCGGTGGACCGCGGCCCTCGCCGGTCGCCCTCGCCGAGCGCGACGCCAAGATGAAGAGCGACGGCGTGAAGGCCGCGCCGATCACCGCCGTGGTGCGACCGTTCGAGGATCCAGCGCCGCCCGAGCTGGCCACGGGGAAGCTCGATCTCGTGACGCTGATGTTCAACTATCACGACCTCGGCCATCTCGGCGTCGATCGCGCGGCCATGAACCGCGCGGTCTTCCAGGCGCTGAAGCCCGGCGGCTTCTACGTCATCGCCGATCATTCCGGCCGGCCCGGCACCGGCATCTCCGAGGCCGGCACGCTTCATCGGGTCGAGGAGGCCCTCGTGCGCAAGGAAGTCGAAGCCGCCGGCTTCAAGCTTGCCGCCGAAGGCGATTTCCTGCGCAATCCCAACGATCCCCGCGACAAGAACACGCCCGACCCGCCGCAGCCCAAGGACGAGTTCGTTTTGAAGTTCGTCAAGCCTTAGTCGGCGGCGACGGGCACGGGGGTGAGCGCCGCGGGATACCGCCGGCCGTTCAGCACCGCGCCGATGAAGGTCGGCCTGACGCCGTAACGATAGAGCGGCAGCAGGACCGCGATGGTGGCGGCCAGCGCGATCGCCATTTTTGCCAGCGGCGGCAGCGCTACGTCCTTCAGTAGTAGCTCGAAGACGATGAGCACCGGCATGTGGGCAAGGTAGAGAAAGTACGACGAATCGCAGAGATAGCGCCTGAGCGCGCTGTGGCTGCCGAGATAGCGCAGGAACAGGCCGGTGACGGAGAAGATCAACAGCCACAGGGCCAGCGAATGCAGCGCGCGCGTGAGGTAGAAGGCAAGGTCGCGATCGATCGAAATCCTGAGGGTGGCAACGTACGAAAAGGTCGCAAGCGCCGCGAGCGCCGCGTACAGCCAGGCGCGCCGGCTGAGCGTCTCGAGCAGGTCGGTGTTGAGATAGAGCAGCCAGCCGAATGCGAACGGGATGGCGTAGACCACTACGATGCGGATGGCTGGCACAAAGCCCGGCGGATCCTCGAGCCAGGGATGCGGCAGCGCGAGCAGGGCGAGGAACGACGGCATGGCCACGATCAGCGGCGCCCACCATGACTGCACGACCCAGCCGAAAAGGCGCAGCAGTCGAGCGCGGACATCCTGCGGCAGCCGGCCAATACTCATCACGGCCACGAGCGCCAGCAGATAAAGCACGATCAGATATTCCAGGAACCACAGATGCAGCGGATGCGCGTAGGCCAGGAATCGTCCAGACAGGATGAACTGGGCCGCCGTCGACAGGTCGTCTGTCTTGCCGAAGGCCGTCAGGAACATCACCAGGGGAAAGAGGATGATCCAGCCGACGACGAAGGGCACGACGATGCGCCAGAAGCGGTTGTCGGCGGCGCGCCGCAAGCCGTAGCGCTGCAGCAGCAGGGCCGCGAAGAAGCCCGCCATGACGTAGAAGACGGGCATGCGGAAGACATGGATCAGCCCGACCGACCAGTCGAGCGTCGTGGTGAGCTGCAGCGGCTTGTAGGGCCAGCCGCCGGACGGCGAATAGGCGACGACGGCGTGGAGATAGATGCCGAGGAACATCATCGCCGCGCGCAGGGCATCGAGCGCGTGGTAACGCGAGACGGTGCCGCTTGCAGGGTTCATCGGACTACCTTTCGATCAGTTGCCGGCGAAAGAACGCGACGACTCCGGCATTGAATTCCCGGTGGAAGGCCGTGCGGTCGAACGCGCCAGCGTCGGCGCAGATCTCCGGCAAGGCCTGCGCCGCCTCGGCTGAACAAGGGGCGATGAAGGCGAAGTGGCCGGCGCCAAGGACGATGCGATAGTCGGGCATGGCGGGCAGGTTTTCGTCGATCGCCTCGTTGTCTTCGCGCAGCACGCCGTCGCCGCCGCGCTCCGACGCCCAGAGCTGGATCGGCACCGTCACGTCCTTCAGCCCGTAGAGCGTGAAGGCGCGGCCGAGCTCCAGGTCGGCCAGGACGGCAGCGGCGATGCGCGGATCCGCTGCCGGCCGCCGGGTGGGAATCGTCCCCTTCTCAATCTCGGCGCACATTCCGTCGAGGAATCCTTCGGAGCAGAGCGAGGCGATGCCAAGAATATCGAGCCGGCCGCCGGCGATCACGAGGCCCGTATAGGCGCCGCGCGAAAAGCCGAAGAAGCCGATGCGCCCCCGATCGAGCTTCGCTGCCTCGGGCCACGTATCGAGCATGTAGTCGGTCAGGCGCCTGATGTCAGTGGGGCGGTCGATCAGGATCGACAAGGTGTCGATCCGAGTACGGTCGGCCGCATTGTCGCCGGGGTGGTCGATGGCGGCGACGACGAAGCCCGCATCGGCGAGCGCCGCCGCCGTGTCGCGATGGGCGCCGAACCAGCCGCCCGAGCCGTGCGACAT
The DNA here is from genome assembly GCA_016780605.1 of Reyranella sp. Classification (GTDB taxonomy): domain Bacteria; phylum Pseudomonadota; class Alphaproteobacteria; order Reyranellales; family Reyranellaceae; genus Reyranella. The sequence goes on along the minus strand of JADHLS010000007.1, from coordinate 7,901 downwards.
GACGATGAGCGGCAGCCTGTCGCCGGCGACCGGGCAGTTCCCGGTCGCCGCGATCATGGTGAGGCGAACCCTCACCTCCTGCGGCGGCTCGGTGCAGGGCGACCATACCGCCCCGGTCAACGCCGGGCCGTTTTCATCGGCGGGAATATCGATGAAGCGGAAGCCCGCGGCCTCGGCCTTGGATGACGCAAGCCAGGCAGCGACAACGATCAGCATCGCAAACAGGCGCATGACGAATACCTCTGGACAAGCCTCATACCACCCACTATCTTGTTTAGCAAGGTACTAGGCCATGCGCTATAGTGAAGGTTCGGTGACGTGACGGATTCATTGCTGGTGCAGCTGCGCAAAGGCGTGCTCGACATGTGCGTGCTGGCCCTGCTGGCGCGCCGGGACGGCTATGCCTACGACATCGCCAGCCGGCTGGCCGACGAGATCGGCATGGGGGAAGGCACGATCTATCCCTTGATGCGGCGCATGCAGGCCGACGGCCTGGTGAAGACCTACCTCGAGGAATCGAGCAGCGGGCCGCCGCGCAAGTATTACCAGCTCACCAAGGCGGGCCACACGGCCCTGGCCGCCCAGAAATCCGAATGGAACGCCTTCACGGCTTCAGTGGCGAGAGTCCTCTCGGCACCGAGCGCGAAAGCATCAGGAGCAGCCCGATGACCAAGTCCGAGTTTCTCGACACCTTGTACAGCCGCCTCGCCGGTCTGCCGCAGTCGGAGATCGACGACGTGATGGCCGACTACGCCCAGCACTTTGCCGACGGCATGGCGGCGGGCCGCAGCGAAGCGGAGATCGCCGCAGCGCTGGGTGATCCCGTACGGCTTGCCCGAGAGCTTCGCGCCGAGGTCGGCCTGCGGCGTTGGGAGGAAGATCGCACGCCGGCGAATTTCTTCGCCGCGATGGCGGGCTTCCTCGCCCTGATCGCGGTCGACTTCGTCTTCCTGCTGCCGCTGGTGGCGGCCCTGATGCTGTTCACCCTGATCATGGGCATCGTGCTGATCGCGCTCTGCGTCGCGGGCCTGGCGCTGCTGGCCAAGCTCTTCAGCTGGGAGGGCCTGTTCGTCTTCAAGTCGATCGGCCGCATCCTCTCCGGCGTGGGCCTGCTCGGCATCGGCGTCGGCGGCGGCGCGCTGCTCTTGATGACGGTCGACTACGTGGTGCGCCTGCTCGGCCGCTACGCTCGCCTGCACTACGTGCTGCTGAACAAGGCAGCAGTCTGAGGAGATCGCCATGAGAACCCTGGGTTTGATCGCGATCGGCGGTCTCGGCATCGGCATTGCCTCGCTGTCGCTCGCCTTTGCGATCGGCGGCGGCCGCGATCTCGACGCGTTCGGCATCGTCGATCGCTGGGGCTCGTCCTGCGGCAACGGCACCGGCCCCGGCGAACGCCGGCTCGCCTGGAATGGCGGCGACAGCGTCGAGCTCAGCTTGCCCGGCACGGTGCGCTGGCGTGGCGGCGAAGGCAGCGAGCTGATCGTGCGCGGCGCGCCCGGCGCCGTGGCCCATGTCGAGCTGCGCGGTGACCGGATCGTCCTCGCCTGCCACGGCCGCAGCGGCTCGCTCGAGTTCATTCTGCCCGGCCGTCCCTTTCAGCGCATCGGCATCGCCGGATCGGGCAACCTCGTGATGGAGAACCTGAACCAGCCCGAGCTTGCCCTCACCATCAGCGGCAGCGGCTCGATGCGCGCCCAGGGCAGCGTCGATCGCCTGACCGTCAAGATTTCCGGCTCGGGCAACGCCCGCCTGGGCGAGCTCGCCGTCAAGCAGGCCACGGTGCACATCTCCGGCAGCGGCAAGGTCGAGGCTTCGCCCAAGGACCAGGCCGACGTCACAATCTCGGGCTCGGGTGACGTGAAGCTGCTGACCCGCCCGGCCGACCTGCGCAGCAAGGTCTCGGGCTCGGGCCGAGTCAGCCAGGCGTCGCAGTAGACGCAAGGTGCGGGAGGGACGGATGCGTTCGCTCGTTTGCGGCCTGCTGCTGGCTGTCGCCGGGATATCAACCGCGCTCGCCGACCCCCCTTTGGTTCACGCCGGCATCACGCGAGTCACGGTTCAGGACACGACGCCGTTCGATGCCCTGATCGCCTATCCGACGCAAGCCGCCGAAGTCTCCGTCAACGACGGACCGTTCACGCTTTCGGCGAGCCGCGATGCCCCGGTTGCGAGCGGTGGCCGCTTCCCTGTCGTCCTGTTCTCGCACGGCAATGGCAGGCGACCGGGCACGCCGCTGGTCGAGGGCGGTCTTCTGCTCCATCTGGCACGGCAGGGCTTCATCGTCGTGGCGCCCTTCCATCCGGCCAGCGAGAAGTCTTTCGTCGATCGCCCGCGACAGGTCCACAAGGCGCTCGAGGCCATGTTGGCCGATCCGCGCTTTTCCCAACACGCCGACGCCAACCGGATCGGCATGGCGGGTTTCTCTTTCGGCGGCGCAGTGACGCTTATCGCCGCCGGAGCGCGCGTCGATCTGGCACGCCTGTCGGCCTATTGCCACGATCATCCCGACGACACGCGGGCCTGCGATGGCATCGCGACCGATGACTCCTGGGCCAAGGTACCACCGATGCCAAAATCGGATGATGTGCTGCCGTTGAAGGCGCTCGTCCTCCTGGAACCCTACGGCGCACCGTTCGATCCCCAGGGGCTGGCGTCGATCGATGTGCCGGCGCTGGTCTACGGCGCGTCGCAAACCGATCTCCGGCTCGAGGGGAACGCGCTCGCTGTCGCCAAGGCGCTCCCGAGGTCGCAGCAAGTCGTCGTGCCCGGCACGCATTTCGTTTTCGTCGATCCTTGCTTGCCAAAGTTTGCCGCTCTGGCGCCGGAGGCGTGCATGGACCCGCCCGGCGCCGACCGCGCCGCCATCCATCAGCGCGTCAAGCAGGAGATTTCGGACTTCCTGCGAGCACGCCTCAGCGCCGCTCCCTGAAGAAGGCACGCAACAGCTCTCCCGCTTCACCCTCGCTCAGCCCGGGATAGAGCTCGGGCTTATGATGGCAGGTCGGCTGGTTGAAGATGCGCGGACCGTGCTCGATGCCGCCGCCCTTTGGATCCGCGGCTCCCCAGTAGAGCCGGCGGATGCGGGCGAAGGAAATCGCCTGGGCGCACATCGGGCAAGGCTCCAGCGTGACATAGAGGTCGCAATCGGCGAGTCGTGGCTGGCCGAGCGTCGCCGCGGCGGCGCGGATCGCCAGCATCTCGGCGTGCGCCGTGGGATCGCGATCCTGCTCGGTGCGATTGCCGGCCGCCGCCAGCACCGCGCCGTCCGGACCGACGATCACGGCACCGATCGGCACCTCGCCCCGCTCTGCGGCTGCCCGCGCCTCGCGGAGCGCGCGCTCCATGGGCGATGCTCTTGTCGTTCCGGTCATAACGGGGAAAATAGCGCCAACATCGGGTCGGGAGGAGTATGTCATGCGCTTCAGCTTCACGCCGGAGCAGGATGAGTTCCGCACCAGTCTGCGGCGCGCCCTGGAAGCCCGCTCGCCGACCAAGGAGGTACGCCGCCTGATGGCGACCGAGGCGGGCTTCGAGCGCGAGGCCTGGCAGAAGCTGAACCAGGAGCTGGGACTGACCGCCATCCAGATCCCCGAGGCCTATGGCGGCGCGGGATTCGGGCAGGCCGATCTCGCCATCGTGCTGGAGGAGATGGGCCGTGGGCTGCTCTGCGCGCCCTTCCTGTCGACGGTGCTGGCCGCCAATGGCATCCTGAATGCCGGCACGGAAGAGCAGAAGAAGGCGCTGCTGCCCGCTATCGCCGCTGGTGACAAGACCGCCACGCTCGCCTTCTCCGAGGATGACGGCGGCAACGATGCCGAGGGCATCGCCATGACAGCCACCCAGTCCGGCGCGACCTGGCGCCTGGAGGGCAGCAAGAGCTTCGTGCTGGACGGCCATACCGCCGATCTCATCGTCGTGGTGGCGCGCCGGCCAGGCTCGCAGGGCGAGGACGGTCTTTCGTTCTTCACGGTCGACGGCGACGCGCCGGGCCTCGAGCGCAAACGGCTCAAGACCATGGACGAGACGCGCAAGCTTGCCCGCCTCACCTTCAACTCGGTCGAGGCGAGACTCCTGGGCGAGGCGGGCGCCGGCGCGGCCGCTTTCGCCAAGACCATGCAACAGGCGGCCGTCCTGCTCGCCAACGAGATGGTGGGCGGCGCCGAGCGGCTGCGCGAGGATGCGCTGGCCTACACCAAGATGCGCATGCAGTTCGGCCGCGCCATCGCCTCGTTCCAGACCACCAAGAACAAGGCGGCCGACATGCTGATCGACGTCGAGCTCGCGAAGTCGGCCGCCTATTACGCCGCCGCCGCTCTCGACGAGGGTGACGACGACCTGCCAGCTGTCGCCTCGCTCGCCAAGGCCTGCGCCGCCGAGGCCTACCTGCAGACCGCCATCCACGCCGTGCAGATGCATGGCGGCATCGGCTTCACCTGGGACAACGACACGCATCTCTGGTTCAAGCGCGCCAAGTCGAGCGAGATCCTGTTCGGCGATGCCAACCAGCATCGCGAGCTGATGATGCAGCACTGGAAGCACTGAGGGCCCGATCATGAGCGAACAGTCCATGAGCGAACCGACCGAAAGCTCCGTCCGCGCCGAAGTCCGCGCCTGGCTCGAAGCCAACTGGAATCCCGAGTACGGCCTGGTCGAATGGCGCACCAAGCTGATCGAATCGGGCTGGGGCGCGCCGCACTACCCGAAGGAATGGTACGGCCGCGGCCTGCCGGTGCGTTTCAACGCCGTCGTCGACGAGGAGTTTGCGCGAATCGGCGCCGTCGGCGTCGCCAAGGCGGGCATCCGCACGCTTGCCGCCGCCACCATCCTCGATCACGGCACCGACCTGCATAAGGAGAAGTTCCTGCGCCGCATCCTCACCGGCGAGGACACCTGGTGCCAGCTGTTCAGCGAGCCCGGCAGCGGTTCGGACATGGCGGGTGCGGTGACGCGCGCCGACCGGCGTGGCAATCAATGGGTGATCAACGGCCAGAAGGTGTGGACGACCAGTGCCCACAAGGCGCATTGGGGGCTGCTGCTGGCGCGCGCCAACTGGGATGTGCCCAAGCACAAGGGCCTCGCCTACTTCATCCTCGACATGAAGCAGCCCGGCGTTCAGGTCCATCCGCTGAAGCAGATGAACGGCCATGCGTCGTTCAATCAAGTGTTCTTCACCGATGCCATCGTCGAGCCGGAGATGATGGTGTGCGATGTGGGCGACGGCTGGACGGTGGCGACCACCACTCTGATGCACGAGCGGCGCGGCGCCGACGGTCTGCGCAGCTGGGCGCAGGCGTCCGATCGAAAGGGCCGCATCTATGAGGAGGAGAAGGCTGAGATCGCCTCCACCATGGAGCCCTACAAGTGGTATCCCCAGCGCGCCGGTCGCGTCGACCTGGTGATGGAGCGCGCCAAGGCCACGGGCAAGATCAAGGATCCGGTGATCCGCCAGGAGATCGCCAAGCTCCTGATCATGTCCAAGGCAGCCGAATGGACGGCGCGGCGCGCGCGGGCGGCGCAGGCACAAGGCAAGCCGCAGGGTCCCGAGGGCTCGCTCGGCAAGCTGGTGTCGAGCAACATCGCCCGCCAGGCCGCGCGCGTGCACACCTATATCACCGGCGCCGACGCACTGCTCACCGGCGAGGACAGCCCGATGGGCGGCGTCATCGCCGAGATCCTGGTCTCCGTCCCCGCCACCTCGATCGCCGGTGGCACCGACGAGATCCAGCGCAACATCATCTCCGAGCGCGTCCTCAAGATGCCCAAGGAACCCAGCGTCGACACCACCAGGCCGTTCAAGGACGTGCCGAGGAACATCACGGCGAAGGTGTAGCTCTCTGTCATCCTGAGCGCAGCGAAGGATCTCATGCCGGTTGCAAGCGGCGATGAGGTCCCTTCGGCTACGCTCAGGGCAGGCCTTCGCTTCGCTCAGGCCGACATGGTATTCTGGCCACATGCCCCGTCCCCTGATCGGCGTGACCCTGGATGCGGAAAAGCCCGGCGGTTACTCCAAGTTTCCCTGGTATGCGTTGCGCCAGAACTACCTCGACGCCATCGATGCCGCGGGTGGCCTGCCGGTCGCCCTGCCGCACGAGCCCGATCGCGTCGGCGATTATCTCGAGCGCATCGATGCGCTGGTCGTGACCGGCGGGGCGTTCGACGTCGATCCGTCCTACTATGGTGGCGGTGACAAGCATGCCACTGTCATCACCAAGGACCGCCGCACCGCCTTCGAGTTCGCCGTCACCAAGGGCGCGCTCGATCGCGACAAGCCGGTGTTGGGCATCTGCGGCGGCCAGCAGCTGCTGCACGTCGTGCTGGGCGGCAAGCTGATCCAGCATATTCCCGACGAGGTCGAGGCGGCCCTGGCGCACGAGCAGCCCAACCCGCGCAACGAGCCCGGGCACATCGTGAAGGTCGCCAAGGGCACGCAGCTGCACGGTATCGTCGACGCCGACGAGCTGCAGGTGAACAGCGCCCACCACCAGGCGGCGGCCGACCAGCCGGCCGGCATCGTGGTCAACGCCACGGCGCCCGACGGCGTGATCGAGGGCATCGAGGCGCCGCGCTATCGCTTCTGCATCGGCGTGCAATGGCATCCCGAGTTCCTGATCTCCGAGGGCGACGCGAAACTCTTCCGCGCCTTCCTGGGAGCGGCAGCGACGAAGTGAGCGAACCGGAACGCATTGCCAAAAGGCTGGCGCGCGCAGGCTTGTGCTCGCGGCGCGATGCCGAGCGCTGGATCGCCGCCGGCCGCGTCAAGGTCGACGGCAAGGTGCTGGAGACGCCCGCCTTCACCGTCACCGACGCAAGCCGGATCGAGGTCGACGGCAAGCCCCTGCCCGACGCCGACCGCGCGCGGCTGTGGCGCTATCACAAGCCCACCGGTGAGCTGGTGACGGCGCGCGATCCGCAGGGCCGTCCGACCATCTTCGATGCGCTGCCCATGGGCATGCCGCGCGTGGTCACGGTGGGCCGTCTCGACTTCATGTCGGAAGGCCTGCTGCTGCTCACCAACGACGGCGGCCTGGCGCGACGGCTGGAACTGCCGGCCAACGGCTGGACGCGGCGGTACCGTGCGCGCGTGCACGGCATGGTCGACGAGGGGCGATTGGCGGCGCTCGCCAACGGCATCACCATTGAGGGTGTGCGCTACGGCGCCATCCACGCCAAGCTCGAGCGCCAGCAGCGCACCAATGCGTGGCTGGAGATCGCGCTCACCGAAGGCAAGAACCGCGAGGTGCGCCGCGTGCTGGCTCATCTCGACCTGCCGGTGATGCGGCTCATTCGCGTGGCCTTCGGGCCGTTCTATCTCGGCGAGCTCGAGCGCGGCCAGATCGACGAGGTGCCCCAGCAGGCGCTCACCACCTTGCTGGGACTGAAGCCGCCACCACGCAAAGCGGGCTGGGCGAAACCGAAATCCCAGCGCCGGCGGCACTGATGCTCAAGATCCCATGCTGAAGATAGTGGGCGGCAAGCATCGCGGCCGCACCATCGCCGCGCCTGAAGGCCAGAGCACCCGGCCGACGGCCAGTCGTGCGCGCGAGGCGCTGTTCAACATCCTGGTTCATGCCAACTGGCGGGTCGACGGCACCTCGCCGCTCATCGATGCGCGTGTGCTCGATGCCTTTGCGGGCTCCGGCGCGCTCGGCCTGGAGGCTCTGTCGCGCGGTGCCGCGCATGCGACGTTCCTCGACAACGATGCCACGGCGATCAAGCTGATCGGTGAGAACGTCGCCAAGCTCGGCGAGACCGCTGCGGCCAAGGTGGTGCGCGCCGACGCGACGCGGCCGCCGCCTGGCCGCGAGCCCTGCGATCTCGTCTTCCTCGATCCGCCCTATCGCTCGGGCCAGGCGGCGCCCGCGTTGGCCGCCCTCGCGGCCGGCGGCTGGGTGGCGCCC
>JADHLS010000006.1 GCA_016780605.1 Reyranella sp. | reverse complement strand
GACGTCGAGCGGCTTCACCGTGTGACAATGCAGCAGGCGGCGTCGGATACCATCCGCGGCCAGGGCTCCCGCCGCTTTCAGCGCCTGCGTCGTCGCCACGCCGGTGGCGACCAGCAGCACGTCGGAGGCGCCGGTCTCGCCGTCGATCATGTCGATCGCCTTGCCGATGGCAAAGCCGCGCTCGGGCTTGCTGATGACCGGATCGCCGCCCTTGGCGAGGCGGATGTAGATGGGATGCGGCCAGTCGAGCGTGGCATCCATCAGCCGCGTCATCTCCTCGGCGTCACACACGGCGGTGACCGTCATGCGCGGCAGCGCGCGCATGATCGCGATGTCCTCGATCGCCTCGTGGGTCGGCCCGAGCGGCGCGTAGACGTAGCCGCCGCCGTTGCCGATCAGGCGTACAGGCAGGTCGTGCAAGCAGAGATCGATCGCCACCTGCTCGTAGCAGCGTCGCGTGATGAAGGTGGCGATGGTGTTGACGTAGGGGATGTAGCCGTCCATTGCCATGCCGGCGGCCATGCCGATGACGTTCGCCTCGGCGATCCCCTCCATGTAGTAACGCGAGGGAAACTCTTTCTTCATCTCGCCAAGCAGGTTGGGCGAGAGGTCGGAACCGATGAACACGACGCGTTCATCGCGTTTGGCCAGCGCATGGACCATGTCGAGACTGCGCTTACGCATTGCCCAGCCTCCCCTCAGCTACCCAGCGCGCTGCGAACGATCTGCAGCTCGGCCGGCTTTAGATCCGACTTGTGATGCCAGTCGGCGTTGTTCTCGGCGGCGGGAATGCCCTTGCCCTTGACGGTGTGGCAGATGATGGCGCGCGGCCGATCGCCCGGATACTCCGCGGCCTCGCGGAAGACCTGCCGCAAGGCGGTAACGTCGTGGCCGTTGCACTCGAACACGCGGAAACCGAAGCTCGTCCACTTGTCGGCCAGCGGCTCCATGTTCTGGATGTCGAAGACGCTGCCGGCCGACTGGATCTTGTTGTAGTCGATGATCGCAGTCAGGTTCGACAGATGGTGCTTGTCGGCACAGGCGGCCGCTTCCCAAACCGAACCTTCATTGATCTCGCCGTCCCCCATCAGCACGTAGACCTTGCTGTCGCGACCGCTCATGCGGGCAGCCAGCGCCATGCCGAGGCCGATGGAGAGGCCGTGACCCAGCGCGCCAGTGCAGGCTTCGACACCCGGCACCACCGTCTCGGGGTGGCCGCCCAGGAACGAATCGAAGTGACAGAAGCGGTCGAGCTCGGCGATGTCGAAAAAGCCGCGATCGGCGAGGACCGAGTAGAGCGCCAGGCAACCATGGCCCTTGCTGAGGATAAAACGGTCACGCTCGCGCCAGGCGGGCTTGGCCGGGTCGTGACGAAGGACGTCGTCGTACAGGACGCGGATGATCTCGACTAGCGAAAGCGCCGGCCCGATATGGCCGCGCCCGCCCTTTTCAATGGCTCGGAAGATAAGGCGACGAAGGTGCCGGCTCCGATCGTCCAACGCGGCCTGCTGGACCAGGTCAAGGTCGGTTGCGTATTTGAGCGCAGACTTATACTTCATGTAGGGGGGTGTACTTGGAATTGCCGATTTCCGCAATTTCAACGTACCACGTGTTAGAATTGGCGGGGAATGAGATTTGCTGCGACCTGTGACAGCTCAAATGCAGCGCCACCGCGCCAGTACCAGGTGCCGAAGCCAGTAATGTGACCCACCCCGCTGTGCAAATTTGGCACACTTTGTCGGCAACTGGCCGCCGTCGGGCCCGCGCCCTTGGTCATCACTCAACCGAAAGAAGGCATAAGTCGTGGCCACAGCGAGGCAGATGGTCACCCCTGTCCTGGCGAGAAGTTCGAGATTTCGGAGGCCGGACTGGACCAATGGCGGCGTTCCGGCGCCTTCAGGAGGGTGGTCGGCACCTATCACGAATATCCGCAGCAATCGCTCATCAGCAACGAGAGCCGGGCACTGCTGCACCACCTCGTCATGATGCGGCGCCGAGCCGCATACTCGAAATCGGCACCTTCGTGTTCGGGCCGACCGAGGTGTTCGCACGGGCCCGGTGCCCTATCCCGCAAAGCAGCTGAGACGGGACGTCGGTCGAGCTTCAGTCAGATCGGAGTCCGAATCCCAGCCGGCCGAACAACGTCACGCCAACCGCCCAGATCGCGACGAGCAGGAAGGCGAAGTAGCCCAACACGATATCCGCCACCGCTGCAGCGCCGCGTACGCCCACAAGGTGGGCAGCGCGGCGAACGCAATCGCCGACAGCATCATGAGGAGCACTGACCAAACCTCCATCGTGTCGATGCGGAAAGTGCGTATTGTCAGGACGGCAAGCGCCAATGGGCCGATCACAACTGCCAGCCATGCCATCAGCGACACGCCGTCGAGGATTACTCCAAGGGCTATGAGAAGCTGGCGGGGCTTCCAGTAGGCATAAAGCGTCAGCGCGGAGAGCGGATTCTCCCTCATCAATTCGAGGTAGACGGATCGCATGACGCGGTCGTGCAGGCGCATCTTGTAGGTCTTCGTCCACGGGGAGACATACTCCTTCTCCGTCGTGATGAAGCCCTTGGCCTTCAGGTACGATAGCGCGGCCTCGTAACCAAACCTGTCCCAACTTTGGACGCCCGCAATGTCCACGCCCGGAAAGGACGGAACGGCCGAAAAACCCAGAAAGGCGGAGTGCCAGGCACCATGATACGGCATGACGTCGTCGGTGAAATAGACCGGATGGAGTCTCGCGTCGGTATAGACCTTGTCGGCGCCCGCGCCGGCCAGCATCAGAATCAGCGGCCATACCGCCGCCATGCGCAACAGGCGTCTGATCGATCGATCGGACGCCGGCAGTCGCCACCAAGCGCGAAGCGCAATGAAGGCGGCAAGCCCGACGAGGAACAGCACAACCCACAGCGTCGACCCTCTCGTCTTGATGGCGAGCAGGACGATCGCGACCTGGAGAGCCGCGAACCCGACCGACCACCATGAGAGTCGAACTCGGTACAACATGAGGAATGCCAGGTGCCACAGAGGCACCAGTGCCAGGGTGGAACAGTGCCGCATTCCCCAGAAAGTCGGCACGTCGTTGCTGAAGAAGTTGGTCTGCAGTTCCAGGGCAAAGGCACTGAGGACGGCGAGCAACACCACCTGCGCCACCGCCTGGGCCCGAAATTGAATGAAGAAGGCTGCAGTGCTGAGAGAAAGGATTGCAAAGAAGAGATAGTACAACGACTGAATGGTCGGGCCGAAGACGGTGAATGCGATCTTGATGTAGTCGACGATGCCGACGTCGTCGTAGACCATCGTCATCAAGGAGCCGTCCGCAACATGGGCCGGCACCCGCGGCGGCGCGGCGATGGCGGCGGCAATCGCCTTGTTGATGAGGTTGCCGTCCCTGACATTGGCCAGAAGCCTGGGATCTCGCGGTCCCTCGGGGCCCATGGCATTCTGCAAAATCTCGCGGACCGAGGTGTAGCCGACGTAGCTGTTCAATCCGTGATAGAGTTCCGAGATCGCTATCGCCATGGCATTCTGCTCGGACTCCGGCCCGTAGCTCATGACGTGGTCCATGCCGCGCTGGATACCCGACGTGAAGACCGAGACGATGACGATCGCGGCAAGGATGGCAGTGAGCGCGAAGAACAGCTTGGCGCTGGCGCCGGCCCGCAGCGTTCCGCCGCTGCGGTCACCTGAAACACGGGCCCCGGCCATCTCTTGTCCTTCCGGCAACATGAACTCTCGGCCCCAAAGTGCAGGCGCTGCTAGCCTCGATTGCTCGACACTGCCTTCGTCGTCACGAACGGCTGCGCAGCATGTTCACCAGCCACACGCCGACCGCCCAGGCGACAACAAACGCCAGCACAAGAAAGCTGAGCACGGCGTCGGCCACCGTGTCGACCGACGCATAAGCCCATATGGACGGAATCGACGCAAACAACACCGCCGCTAGCGCAAGAGCCATGGTGACGAGAACGTCCGTCCGGTTGAGCCTGTTCATCAGGGCGGCCGTCACCCCAAGCAGCAGAAACGCGACGACCGCGATCACCCACGTCTCGGGCGGCACCCCGGCCAGCAGATACTCGACGACGTGACGGAGATGGAGCGGCTTCCAGTAGACGTACAGGGCGACGGTGGTGAAGGGATACTCGCTGACTAGGTCCAGATAGAGCGACTTCATGGTCCGATCATGAAGGCGCATCTTGTAAGTATGCGTCCAAGGTGAGAAGTATTCCCCCTCCGTAGCGATGAAGCTCTTCTTGCGCAGGTATTGGAGCGCCGCCGCATAACCAACGGCATCGCCCCAAGGGCGTTTGGGATCTCCGGTCGCGGCAACGAGCGTCGGGGACACGATGATGCCGAGATAGGCCGAATGCCACGCCCCGTGATAGGGCATGATGTCGTCGGTGAAGTACGCGGGATGGAGCTTCGCATCGGTATACAGCTTGTTGGCGGCCAAGCCGATCAGCAGCAGCACGAAGGGCCATTTCAGCGCTGCCTTGGCAATCGTGCCCAGAGATCGCTCACCGGGCTGCGTGTTGCGCCAAAGCTGAAAGGCGAAGAACGCCGCGAGGGCGGCCAGGAAGATCACGGTCCAGCCGGCGGAACCGCAAATCCTGATCGCGAAGACGATGATCGCAATCTGGATCAGCCCAAGCATCGCGGCTGACCAGGACAGGCGCGTGCGATAGGCCATCAGCAGGGCAACATGCCACGTGGGCAGGATGGCCAGAGTCGACCCATGACGCATTCCCCACAATGACGGCATGTGAGGCGTGAACATTGCCGTATGGAGCTCGAGCCAGAACGCAACCAGGTTGCACAGGAGCAGAACCTGAGCCATCGGCCTTCGCCAGTACTGCAGAAGGAACACCGACGTACTGAGCGAGAGGATCACGAAGAAGAGGTAGTAGAGCGACTGCACCCGGAAGCCGAACAGGGCGAACGCGATCTTGTCGTAGTCGACGATGCCGATGTCGTCATCGACCATCGTCCGCAGGCTTCGCTCTGAGACAAACCCTTCAGGCTGAGGGCCGAGCGAGAGCGCGGCCGAGATCGCCGCGTTCAACAGGTCGGGGTTGGCGATGTTCTTTTCGAAGTTGGGATCGCCCGGGCCGGACGTACCGCCGCGGATGCGCTGGATGATCGTGTCGATGACGGCGGCGTGCGCCACGTAGCCGTCGAGCCCGTACACCATCTCGGAAATGGCGACGGCCCAGGCCGTCTGCTCGGATTTGCCCACCGCGATGACGCCGTCCATGCCGCGTCGCACGCCCATCGCGAAGACCGCAAGAATGATGAGCACCGCGAGGAGCGCCGTCACGATCGGCAACAAGCTGCCGGCGACAAACTTTCGTGCCAGCGACCTCTGATCGAGTGGGGTTGTGATGGCGGTCACTGAGCGCCTCGCCTGGAAGCGAACGGACCATAGAGGGTGTTGGGACCCCTCGCGGACTTGCGGTCGCGCAGCAAGATCAGGACCTGTGAGCAAACCATCCAGGTCAGCAGGACGACGAAAATCATGGTAGAGAGCAAGACGTCGGTGGCCGTCTGATTGCCTGTGTAGGCCCATATGTTGGGCAGGCTCGAAAAAACGGCGGCCGCCAAACCCAGCCAAAAGGCACTGCGCATTTCGGCCGCCGTCGGTCTTCGCGCGACCGCGGTCACGATGGCCATAACGACGGCGCCAAGGAATATGACCAGCCAAGCCTCTTCGGAAGTGAGCCGCAGTTTGGGCGCGATGAACGCCTGAACCCAGAGCGGCTTATGATAAAGGTAGAGGCCTAGCGTGGTGAATGGGTACTCCCGAACCAAATCGAGATAGATCGCGCGCATCGTCCGGTCGTGCAGGCGCATCTTGTAGGTCTGGGTCCAGGGAGAAATGTAGTCCCCCTCCTTGGCGATGAAGCCCTTCTCTCGCAAGTACCTGAGCGCGACCTCGTAAGCGATGGCGTCGCCCCACGCGCCGCTATCCTTGCCCGTCGTCGCCCAGAACGTGGGCGATATGATCATGCCGAGGTAAGCGGAATGCCACGCCCCGTGATAGGGCATGATGTCGTCGGTGAAATATGACGGATGAAGCTTGCCGCTCGTATAGATCTTGCTCGTGGCCAAACCGATCAGCAACAGGACGAAGGGCCATCTCAGGGCCGCCCGCGCCACCTTGAAAAGCGACGTTTGATCTGCTTCGAGCGAGCGCCAGAACCGATAAGCAAGGAAGGCCGAGAGGCAGGCGAGGAAGATGACCGTCCAGGCCGCCGACCCGCGAATTCGCGTCGCAAAGACGAGAATGGCTACCTGAACAGAGGCCAGAACCACCGCCGACAGGGAAAGGCGCGTACGCCACACCAGGAGCAGGGCCAGATGCCACATCGGCAGGATGGCCAAGGTCGAGCCGTGGCGCATACCCCAGAAGGACGGCATGTCGGGCATAAAGATATCTGCATTAAGCTCCAGCCAGAATGCCGCCAGATTGGAAAGCAGAAGAACCTGCGCGACAGGCTTTCCCCAGAACTGCAGCAGGAAGGCCGCTGTGCTTAGCGAGACGATGACGAAGAACAGGTAGTAGAGAGACTGGACGCGAAAGCCGAAGAGACTGAAGGCGATCTTGTCGTAATCGACGATACCAATGTCGTCGTACAGCATCGTCGTCAGGGTCCGCTGCGCGACGAATCCCTCAGGCTGTGGACCGAGCGCAAGTGCCGCCGAGAGCGCCGCGTTCAGCAGGTCGGGGTTGTTGAGGTTCTCGCGGAATTTCGGATCGGCGGGCCCGCCGGTGCCATTGCGCACACCCCTAATGATCGCGTCGACGACCGCAGTGTGCGCTACGTAGCTATCCAGGCCATACACCATCTCGGAAATGGCCACTGCCCAAGCCGTCTGCTCGGATTCCCCAATAGCGATCGCGCCGTCCATGCCGCGCCGCATGCCGGTCGTGAAGAGGGCAAAGATGATGAGCGCCGCCAGGATCGCCGTCACCAACGGCGAAAGCGCCGCCATCACGACCCCACGGCCGAGCGACTTTTCCTTCAGCCCCTCTTCCAGCGAGGCGACCATCAACGAACGCCCCCGCCCCGACAGACTGAATCGTCCGACGACAGAATCTCGTGAGCCATCCCTATCGTAACGCCCAGCCAGACGGGCAGCGCCGCTTCAGGCACGTCGTGCCATCCGCCGCCAGCTGTCCTGGTCATGGCTCTGCCCGATCGTTCCGACCGTCTTCAAGCCATGGTTGTGCAAAGGCTTATCCCCCTTGACGTCGCTTACCATGTTACACTAGGGCAGCAATCGAGAAGAAGTCCAAACGTCATTCGATCGGGCGCGACAATTCATACTTCAGTGTCACCTTACGGCCCTTCCCGCTGAGCTCAGGCACGCGTAGGTAGAGGTTATGGGCTTCACAAAGAAATATTTCGGCCAGGTCGCGGAGATCGCCGCCAAGCTGGACCTTGCCGCCATCGAGCGCCTCGCTGACGGCCTCGCAACCGTACGGGCCCGCGAGGGACGGCTGTTCGTGCTGGGGGTTGGCGGCAGCGCCGCCAACGCCTCCCATGCGGTCAACGATTTTCGCAAGCTTTGCGATGTCGAGGCCTACGCCCCAACCGACAACGTCTCGGAGTTGACGGCTCGCACCAACGACGAGGGCTGGGCGGGCGTCTTCGCCGCATGGCTCAAGACCAGCCGCGCCAACGACAAGGACGCGCTGCTCGTCCTGTCCGTCGGCGGCGGCGACCGCGAGCGCAATGTCAGCCCGAACCTGATCGAGGCCCTCGATGAAGCGGGCAAGCGCGGGCTTGCCATCTTCGGCATCGTCGGACGCGACGGCGGCTACACCGCAAAAGTCGCCCATGCCGTCGTCAAGATTCCGGTGGTCGATCCCGGTTTGGTGACACCGCACAGCGAAGCTTTCCAGGCGGTGGTCTGGCACTGTCTGGTGTCGCATCCGAAACTGATGGTCAACCGAACCAAATGGTAGAGCAGCTCGAACAGCGCATCGTCTCGCGACCCTTGTTGCGGCGCGCCGACCAACCGGACATTTCCGTCATCGTTCCGGTTTTCCGGGAAGAGAAGAACATCCGGCTGTTCCTCGAGCGCGTCGAGCCGGTGCTCGAAGCCATCGGCAGCTACGAGATCCTGTTCTGCTATGACCCTTCCCCGGATCGCACGAAGGAGGTCATCCTCGAGGAGATCCTGCGCAATTCGCGGATTCGCCTGCTCTGCTTCAGCCGCCGCTTCGGACAGCCAGCAGCCGTCATGGCGGGACTGCACCACTGCATCGGCAAGAGCTGCGTTGTGGTCGACGTAGACCTGCAGGATCCGCCCGAGCTCATCGCCGACCTCTATCGCAAGCTCGGCGAAGGCTTCGATGTCGTCATGGCCAAGCGTCGCAAGCGCAACAAGACCGAGCCGCTGATCCGGCGCCTGATGTCGTTCGTCGGCTATCGGGTCATCAATGCCCTCTCCGACGTCGAGATCCCCAAGGACACGGGCGAGTTCCGGATCATGAATCGGCGGGTGATCGACGAGCTGTGCCGGCTCAAGGAGGGCCACGGCTTCTTGCGCGGCCTGGTGGCCTTCGTCGGCTTCAACCAGACGTTCGTCGAATTCGATCGACAGGAGCGCGCCGCCGGCGACAGCAACTATCCGAGATACCTCGGCTCGATCCGCATTGGGCTGAACGGCATCATTGGCTTTTCCACGGCGCTGCTGACCGGCACGCTGTTCGCGGGCATCGCCATTGCCGCCACCGCCCTGCTGGTCGGCGTCTACGTCGCCGTACAGGCGCTGGTGTTCGGCGAGCACTATCCGCTCGGCTTTCCCACCATCACCCTGCTGATCGCGCTGCTCGGCGGCGTACAGCTAGTGGCGATCGGCATCCTCGGGGAGTATATCGGCCGCGTCTATGACGAGGTCAAAGGGCGGCCAGCCTACATCGTGGACCGATTCTTTAACCCACCCGAGCGGCGGCCGGGCGCGGGCTCCGCCGAGAACGGCATCCAGGCGGGACGCCCCTCGTGATCATCACGCGCACGCCGCTGCGCATCTCGATCGCTGGCGGCGGTACCGACCTGCCATCCTACTATCGCAAATTCGGCGGCGAGCTGATCTCGGCCGCGATCAACAAGTACATCTACGTCGGCATCAACCACACTTTCAGTCCCGGCTACCAGGTCAAGTACTCGAAGTTCGAGCATGTCGACACGATCGATGAAGTGCAGCACCCGATCGTGCGGGAATCGCTGCGCCGCCACGCGGTGCCGCCGGCGGTAGAGATCATCAGCCTTGCCGACATCCCGGCAGGAACCGGGCTCGGCTCCTCGGGCACCTTCTCGGTCGGGCTGCTGCGCGCGCTTTATGCCTCCAAGCGCATGCACGTCACCGCCGAACAGGTTGCGCAGGAGGCGTGCCACATCGAGATCGACGTGCTGCGCCATCCGATCGGCAAGCAGGACCAGTACATCGCCTCCTACGGCGGCATGACCCATTTCGAGTTCCTGCCCGACGACAGCGTGAAGGTCCGGCCACTCTCGATCTCCAACCAGACGCTCACCGATCTGGAGGAGAATCTCCTGCTGTTCTTCACCGGCTACTCGCGCGCCGCCACCGACATCCTGATCGACCAGGACAAGCGGACATCCGACGGCGATGCGGCGATGATCGAGAACCTGCACTACGTGAAATCGCTCGGCATCGACATCAAGCAGGCGCTCGAGCAAGGCGACACCCACCGCTTCGGCGAGCTGATGCATCAACACTGGGAGATGAAGCGCAAACGCTCGTCCAACATGTCGAACGGCGATATCAACCGCTGGTACGAGGTCGGCCGCGATGCCGGCGCCGTCGGCGGCAAGATGGTCGGAGCCGGCGGCGGCGGCTTCCTGCTGTTCTACGCGACGGATCGCACACGCCTGCGGGCCGCCATGACCAAGGAAGGACTGATGGAAGTGCCCTTCCGCTTCGATCACGACGGTTCGACCACCATGATGCGGGACTAGCGCAGGCAGCGCGGCGATGCAGAGTGTGATCCTGGCCGGCGGCCTTGGAACGAGGCTCTATCCCATCACGCACGAAATTCCCAAGGCGCTGGTGCCGATCCGCGGCAAGCCGTTCGCCAGCTATCAGCTCGCCTGGCTGGCGCGCCAGGGCATCGATGAAGTGGTCTACTGCATCGGCCATAAGGGCCGGCAGATCGTCGACTACGTCGGCAACGGCTCTGCCTGGGGCCTTCGGGTCACCTATGTCGACGAGGGCAAGGACCTCAGGGGCACGGCCGGCGCGCTGCGGCTGGCGCTTGAGACGACGCGACTCGACGACGCGTTCTTCGTGCTCTATGGCGATTCCTTCTTGCCCATCGACTACCGGCCCGTCCTCGCCCAGCATGGCCGCTCACGAAAGCCCGCGCTGATGACCGTGCTGCGAAACGAGAACCGCTGGGATCGCAGCAACGTCGTCTATGCGCCGCCACTGGTGGCCCTCTACGACAAGAATTGCGACGAGGCGACCCGGGCCACCATGACCCATATCGACTACGGCCTCTTGGTGCTCTGTCGCCGGCTCGTGGCGGAGAGAATCTCGGCGGGTGCTGTCGTCGATCTCGCCGATGTTCTCCATCGCCTGAGCGGCGAGGGAGAACTGGCGGGCTTCGAGGTGAGCCAACGGTTCTACGAGGTCGGATCGCTATCGGGCATCGAAGATTTCGGCCGCTACGTCGATCAGGCCGGGCTGTGACCAGCGCCGTGCGCCGGTGGGGGCCGATGCTGCTCAAGGTGGCGCTGTCGGTGCTGCTGTTGGCTCTCCTGGTCCGCAGTCTGGATCTCACCAAGCTGGCGGCCATCCTGAAAACCACCAATCCGTGGCTGGCCGGCCTTGCTGTGCTCGTGCTTCTTGCCGTGCCGGCTGTCAGCGTTCCGCGCTGGCGGGCGATCCTGGCCTGCCTGGGGCATGCCCTGCCGACCGGGGTCATCGCGCGCGGCCTCTATATCGGCGCGTTCTTCAACCAGGTCCTGCCGTCCTCGATCGGCGGCGACGCATGGCGCATCTGGTTCTGTACCAAAGCCGGCGTGCCTTTCGGCGTGGCCATCAACAGTGTCCTGATCGAGCGGCTGGTCGGCCTGCTGGCCGTCCTGCTGTGCTTCGGGCTGACCTTTCCGCTGCTGATGCAACGCATTGGTGATGCGCCTGTGCGCTGGCTCCTGTGGCTCATGCTGGCCGGGTGCCTTTTTGCAGTGATGGGCCTCGCGATCATCGCACTCGCCGCCCGACGACTTGACAGTGTCAAGTTTCTGCGGCCGATAGCCTCGCTGGGCCTTGCTCTATCCGCCGTCGGCCGCTCGTCGCAGGTGCCCTTACTGCTGGGGACGGGCCTTCTGGGGCAGTTGGTCGCGATTGTCGGCTTCTTCGTGGCCGGCCGCAGCATCGGCGCGCCGCTTTCCTTCCTCGATTGCGCGGTCACAGTGGCGCCCGGGTTGCTGGTGGCCCTGATCCCCGTCTCGTTGGGAGGCTGGGGAGTGCGGGAGGGCGCCTTCGTTGTTCTGTTGGGCTTCTATGGTGTAGCGCCCGAACAGGGCCTGATCGTGTCGGTGCTCTTCGGCCTGGCTCTGCTAGTCGCCTCCCTGCCCGGCCTGGCGCTCTGGCTCGGCCAGCCGGCACGGCCGCCAGTGTCGTCATGATCGGGCAGCACGACAGGCTTGTAATCTACAACAACAACGGGCATGCGCTTGTTGTGGAGCCGGCAAGTTTGAGGACCCGACCGTGACGCCCCTGACGGACACCAAATTGCGAAAGCTGGAGATCGGCTGCGGCCAGCGCCCGACGCCCGGCTATATCCACAACGACGTCAACGCCTTCGAAGGCGTCGACATCGTGGGCATGCCGTGGGAGATCAACTTCCCGGAGGCCTCTCTCGACGAGGTGCTCGCGCTGGGCGTTATCGAGCATCTGACCTACGGACAGGTGACCGACACCTTCAAGAACATCCACCGCATGCTCGAGCCGGGCGGCGCCTTCTACTTCGACGTGCCGGATGTGCCGGTGTGGTGCCGCTATGTCGTCGACCATTTCGCCGGTCGCGAGATCCCGTTCACCATCGACCACGTTTTCGCCACGCTCTACGGCTGGCAACGCTGGCCGGGCGACGAACACAAGTCGGGCTGGTGGCAGAGCAAACTCGAGGAAGAGTTGCGCGGCTGCGGCTTCGCCGACCTGAAGTTCGGGGTCAAAGTCCTGCTCGACAAGGGCCATCAGCGGAACCGCTTCATGCGGCCGCACGATGCGCACATCTACGTGTGCGCCACCAAGAGCCGCTAGCCCTGTACGCCTACGACAACCGCTTCTTCGACACGGCCGACCGCACCGCCGCGATCTCGGCCGACCATGTCATTCGCCTGCTGGCTGAGCAGCTGCCGATCCGCAGCGTGCTCGATCTCGGCTGCGGCCGAGGCATGTGGTTGTCGGTCTGGCAGCAGCACGGTGCCCAGGACATCCAGGGAGTGGACGGCCCCTATATCGATCCCGAGCGGCTGCATATCCGCAAGGAAAGCTTCCTGGCGCGCGATCTCGCCCAGCCGCTGGTACTGGACCGCCAGTTCGACCTCGTCGAGAGCCTGGAGGTGGCCGAGCACATCCCCGAGCGCGCGGCCGAAGGTTTCGTCGACAGCCTGGCCCGGCATGGGAAGCTAATCCTGTTCTCCGCCGCCACCCCCGGCCAGGGCGGCGAGAACCACGTCAACGAGCAGCCGCCCGGATACTGGCAGGCCAAATTCGCGGCACGCGGCTACGAGCTGTTCGACTTCCTGCGCCCCCGGCTGCACGGCAACCGGGCGGTCTATCTCTGGTATCGGCACAACGTGTTCGTCTACGCCCACCGCTCTATCGCCGATAGCCTGCCCCCCGCCATAAGAGCGGCCCACGTCCCGGCAGGGCAGACCCCGGCAGACACCCTTCCCTATTGGGCCCGGATGCGCAAATTGCTGGTCCGCTGCCTGCCGCGCCCGGCAGTCGATGGGCTGGCCCGTCTCACGCACAGCCTGCGGAACATGCTCAGTTCGGCGGGCTAAGCCGGCCTACAGGCGGAAGCCGGCAGCGGTCGCGTCATTGTAGAACATCTTCACGGTATCGAGTGAATAGTCGTCGAGATCCCGCCCGAATCAGCGGCAGCTTGGCCAGGATGTCCGACGTGACGGTGATGATGTGGCAACCGATGTCGCTCGCCTGAACGAGGTTCAGGAGCTCGCGCGGGCTGGCCCAGATGATCTCAATGCCGGGCGACCCTGCAACCAGCTCGAGCGCCTTGCGCATGGTCGGCAGAGGATCGACGCCGGTGTCGGCGATGCGACCGGCAAAGATCGAGATGTTGCTGGGTGCGCCGCCATGCAGGCATTTGGACAACCGCTCGACCTGGCCCAGCGTCATCACCGCCGTGACGTTGACGCGCACGCCCGAGTGCGACAGGCGGCGCACGAGGTCGTCGGCCTGCTGGCGCTTGGTGTTTGTGACCGGGATCTTGACGTAGACGTTGCTGCCCCAGCTCGCCAGCGTGCGCGCCTGGCTCTCCATCTCGCTCAGCTCGTCGGAGAACACCTCGAAGGAGATCGGCCGATCGCCGACCAGTTTCAGCGCGGCGCGAGCGAAGGCTTCGTAGTCGGAGACGCCGGCCTTGCGCATCAATGTCGGGTTGGTGGTGAAGCCGCGAATGGCGGGGTTCGCACACAGCTTCTCCAGAGCGGCGAGATCCGCTCCATCGGCAAATATCTTGGTGCGCAGCTGCTTCATTGTCCCCCGATCACGCTCCTGCCTTGGCTGATAATCCACGGCACCGCTTCCCGCAAGCTCGGCACGGTAAGGTCGGCCGGCGGCTGGGGCGGCCGGCCGTAGCCGCCGTCGACGAAGACCGTCCGGCAGCCCGCGGCGCGGCCGGCCTCGACGTCCTTGTCGCGATCTCCGACCATGATGCTCCTGGCAAGATCGACACCATGAAGCCGCGCGGCAGCGAGCAGCATGCCCGGCCGGGGCTTGCGGCAGTCGCAACCGTCGTTGTCGTCGTGAGGGCAGACCAAAACGTCATCCAGGGGCAAGCGGCGGCGCAATTCGCCGTTCAGCCTGTCGACGGCCGCGACTGTCTGCTTGCCGCGCGCAATATCAGGTTGATTGGTGACGACGATCAGTCGAAAGCCATGATCGTGGAGGGACCGGCAGGCCCCCTCAACGCCAGGCAGGATGGCGAGCTCATCCATGGTACGCGGCGGAAGCGGCACGCCATCGACCACGAACGTGCGATTGAGAACGCCGTCGCGATCGAGGAACACCGCGGCGGCCATGCTACATCCGACCGGCGCGAAACTCGCCCACCATGGTCAGCATCGCGGCGCGCAACGCCTCGCGCGAGCTGCGCTTGCACTTCCAGCCGATTCCCCGGATGCGCTCGGTGGCGAGCCGGATGATCGGGACGTCTCCCTTCCAGCCGCGGTCGCCCCCTGTATAGCTGAACTTGACGCTGCCGGGCCTGAGACCGACGCACTCTACGGCGAGCTCGGCAATCTCCGTGACAGTGATGTAGTCGCCGGTCGCGACGTTGAAGACATTGTAGGCGGCTCCATCGTGCTTGTGGGCCGTCAGGACCGCTTCAATGACGTCGTCGATATGGATGTAGCTCTTGCTCTGGCGGCCATCCCCCAGGATTGAAAGCTGGCTAGGATCCTGCAGCAGCCGGCGGACAAAATCGAAGCCGACGCCGTGTGTCTGGTGCGGCCCAACGACATTGCCGAACCGGAAGGCACGGCCGCGCAGGCCGAACATGAAGCAGTAGGCGCTGATCAGCGCCTCGCCCGCCAGCTTGCTCGCACCGTAGGTCGAGATCGGTTCTCCGACGGCGTGCTGCTCATTGGCCTCGACCTCCCCCAGATCTCCGTACACGCCGCTGCCCGAGGCGTAGAGGATCGTCTTCACGCCCGACCGGCGCATCGCTTCGACAACTTGGTGGGTCAGAAAGGTGCCCTCATAGAAGTCGACGTCGGGCTGCGTCGCGGCCTTGGCAATGTCGGGGTTGGAGGCAAGATGAATGGCCGTATCGTGGCCGCCCATTGCTCTGGTCAGGGCCTCGAGATCCTTGACGTCACCCTCGACGATCGAGAGGCGATTGTCGCCGGCATGCCCTTCGAGATGCCAGCGCCGCCCGGACGAGAAGTTGTCGAAGACCGTGACGGCCGCTGTCGAGCGGTCGCCAAGCAGGCGGTCGACGAAGTGGCTGCCAATGAAGCCCGCGCCGCCAACGACGATGTAACGCGCTGTCATGTTCGATCTGCCGAAAATCGATTTCGCTTGAGCGCCGACTGGATCAGGCCCAGTTCCGCCTCATAGGCCGTCGACGGTGCATAGGGCAATTCACGGCATGGAAAGAACTGTCGTGTCTCGAAGAACCGTCGGTGGACGGCGTAGTCGTATCGATGCGCCTCGACGAAGCTCCTGATCGAGAAGCCGCCTTGCAGGAATTCACTCCGCGTATCCGGCGCACCGAAATGCGCCAGCGTCGCCTCGCTCCCCTTCTCGATGATCGTCATCCGTCCATCGCCTTGGAGCAGCCTCGGCAGCAGAGCATAGTCAACATTCTCGTGGTGCGGGTGGAACGGCCGCGTGAGCAAGCGCGCCGATACTGCGAGAGGATGCATGAAGATCGAGTGCATTCCGAGGCCATTCGCGAAGGGCCAGACCAGCTCGCGCGGGTGAGCGCAGAATTCGGTCGTGTCCGGACTCATGATCATTGCGCGGTAGTAGCGATCCGGATGCAGGGCAGCCGCCTGGATGAGCGATTCACCGGGCAGATCAAGGACGCCACCCGGCTGCCGCCGGCCATCGGCATCGAGCCAGGCCCGAAGCGCCGGCTCTTCGACCTCGATGGCGCCGATCGAGCAACAGTCTGCATCCCTTTCGAGGCGGAAGTGGAAATTGCTCAAGGTCTTCGAGGAATAGACGCAATCGATGGGCAGCAGGTAGAGATCGGCCCGCAACGCTTCAGCCAGGAAGACGCTTTGATGGTCGAGCAGGCCATAGAAGTGATAGAAGTTGAATCCATCCTTCTCACGACGCTCCAGGAACTCCGGCGGAAAGCACGTGAACACGACTTCTGCGGACCGCCGAAGTCGGGCGAAGGAAGGATGTGCGGTCATGCGATCACGATCAGCTGCCGTCGTGACGACCGAGAGCACCACCCGCCCCTTGCGGGCTAGGGCGGGAATGTTGCCATCGGCCAACAACGAGGCGAGGCAGTAGTTCATGAACTTCTCGACGAACCGTTCGCCCCAGGCAATCACGCCGACGACGGCAACGCGCCGCCAATTGAAAGCCGGACGTAGCCGCTTCGCGCGGATCCGATTGTCGGCTTTGAGCTTAGCCATCGCCGACAGGAAGTCCCGGATGAAAACAGTGCTTTCGCCGCCGCGTTCGGCAAGTTCCAGCGCCGTGTCGACCGCGTCAAAGTTCATCGCTCCCCGGATAAGGCCTCTTCGGATCGCCATGTCCATGTCGGCATCAGTTCCGAGAGCAGCCAGCAGCCGCCGGCCTTCTGCGATGACGCCGCCGAGGCAGTCACGTCCGTACTCCGACACCTCGTATTGATGCACAACCCCGAGAGCGGTCAGCACCTGGTCGCCCTTGGGGGCAGCGAATGCCACGCCCTCGTCGAGCGCCTTGAAGACGGCAGCCTGTTCGGCCAGGAATTCGGTATCTCCGCGCCACGGCCGGTCCGCCAGCGCGGCCCGATCGATCGCCAAGGATACTCCTTGCTTGAAGTGAGCTGCCGCGCCCCTGCCGGTGGACGCCGCAAGCGCCGAGGCGAAGTCGTCAAGATCGAGCGTCTCGCCGTCGAGCATGGTCCTTCGATTGCTGAGCTCGAGCATCATGATCCCGTCCCCCTCGCCGACGAAATGCGGTTGCACTTCCCCGGCGAGCATCTTGTCGATCTGGGCGGACGGTTTGATGAAGAAGCGGCGGGGCAGTGACTCCAGCACGCGATGGGACAGGAACGAGATCTCGTGGTACGTGCTGCGAATCTGCAGGCTGTCGCGACGCTCCCACGCTAGCTGCAAATGCCAGGGGTCGCAGCTGCCCGGAAACCCTGTGAACCGCACGGCCTTGAGGCCATTGCCAGGCGTGAGCGCACGAAGGCCAAGGGTCGCCAGCTCGACGGGCGGGATGGTGATCGTCCCGTCGGCAGCTCGAAATGGCGCCAACTCATTTTGCATCGCAGTCAGGTCGGCATAGACCGTCGCGGTCAGCACCGCCATCTTACCATCACGGTTCAAGCGGGAAATGGATTGGAAGTAGCCGTCGGCGTAAAGCGCATTCGGATTGATCGCATGGAAATCGGCCCGCAGCCGCTTCGCTTCTAGGATATGAAGGCACTCCAGGGCACCGAGGAGCCAATCGCGCTGCGGTCCGATCACACCTTCCGCGCGAACGGCGAGATCTTCGGGGATTGGTTCGCAGACAACCGTGCAGTCAAGCGACGCTGCTGCGATCCTCCGCTCGAATTCGGGGAGGTCGCGTTCGCGGCCAAAAATATGTAGGCGCACACTGCGCTGCTTGGCGAGCGCCGGGAGATTTCCCTCGCTGGCCAGCGAGGCAAGGCAGTAGTCGAAAAAATTGTTGCCCGACGGTCCATCGAAGATGACAACGCTCAGCATGGCCGGCAGCGTTCGAGCCCGAGTCTGCTGCCAGCGCTCTTTCATCCGTTTCGTGCGCGCAAGAAGGCCGGCCGGTGCCGGCTCGACCTGTGCCAACCGACCGCGAAGATGTCGCGTCAGATCGAGCAGGAAACGGCCTGGTTCATCGTTTTCGAGGATGCCTTCCGGTTCCAGCCCCTCATAGATTCGGCCGAGCGCCCATATGTCACCGGCTTCGTAGAGCACCTGCCGCAGGCAGAACTCCTTCAGGAGCATCATACTCGCCAAGTGATCGGAAGAGCCGTCATAGGTGAACGCATGTTGCCACCATTCCCTGGCGCCTCCGCGCAGGCAGGCTTCAACGGCCAGGAGGTAGTAGTCCAGAAACGTCTGCCGACGTCGCTCCATCGCAAGCCAATCGATGTCGCGCAGAGGGTTTTCGGAATTGGCGGATCCATCCATTGTTGTCAGAACTTCATGCACCACGCTCGCCATACATTGTGGTACGTGGCGTAATTGTTGCTGTCCAGTCGGCTTCGACGGTGCTTCCGTTCAAGGCGATCGGTACGATGCGGAGTTCAGCTGGGGAAACGATGAAACGGTGGAACGGTCCGACAAACTCAGTCGGCTGCGCCGGCAACTCGATGCGGAAGATTGGGCCGAAGCGCCGGCCGTGCCAGCAGCAGGAAAGGCTACGCTCCTTGAAGGCCCCTTGATCGAGGCAGGCGCCCTCATGCGGGCACATCCGCGGGTAGACCTCGATGGCATCGTCGCGCCGCACGATCTGCACACCATAGTTGTCGCTGCGCCCGAACATCAGCGGCGAACCGGATGGCACAGACGCAAGCGCTATCGTGGCCGGTTCCGGCAGCGCGACCGTATCGCTGGGAAAAACGTGGCGAGCCCGCAGGTCGAGCGTGTCCTGGAACGGGTAAGTCGTCCTCGGCAGCCGCATACCCCAGCGGCGAAGATCACCGCGCCTGTCCCGCATCGGCGCATCACCTTCCATCAGGACGTGGAAGTTGCGCGTCAGCAGCCATTTCAGGACCGGAAAGGCCAGCGGCAGGAGGAGCCGAGGCGCGCCGATGCCGTATGTCGTCGTCACCTTGACACGATGCTCGGGCAACGGCTCGGCAACCACTTCGCTGGTCAGCAGGATGTTGAGAAAGGAATCGTGGAAGAACATCCGATTTTCGTCGAGCTGCAGCGCCATATGCGTCAGCGGGAAATTCAGACCGAACAGCTTCTGCATGACGACGCAGCTTTGGACGTCTTCGCTGATGTGGGAATAGAAGATATCGAACGTATTGTGCACCACCTTGAGATGGGCCAGGTCCTTGTAGTTGAAGATGATGTCGATCGGATCCCCGCCGGACTCCAGTACGAGGTCAAAATACTTGAACCTATAGTTCGTCCGCCCGAACGAGGAGGCGAACTCAGCCTGGCTTGCTACCGTCCACGGACCCTTCACGTCAGTTCCCCTTCCTCGCGATCAACAGCAGGTTCGATGGCCAGCCGACCAGCGATACGGTTTCGACGCGGAAATTCGTGATGCCGGCAGCTCGCGCAGCGTTCGCGAGCGAGGCGCCGGACATCAGGTTCAGATTCGCTTCGTCGGCAAAAAAATCCCGTCCAAGTCCACGCAGGATCGCGCGAAAGGTGTGCGGCGGCAGCCAATGGACAAGCGGCAGCACCGTATGAACTTCAATGGGAAACCAGCGGTTGGGGGTGGTCACGAAGATGCCGCGTCGCGCGACCCGCCATAGCTCGCCTAGGCAGGCGATCTGCTTGTCGTACGAACCTACGTGCTCGACGACGGCGCTGGAATGGACGAGATCGTAGCTGGCGTCAGGAAACGGAAGGTCTCTCGCGTCGGCTTGGACGAAGCGCAGGCCAGGATAGTCCTGTTCCAGGAACGAGGCGTCTTCGAGGCCGGCCGCGGTGATACGGTCCTTGTGGGGATACCAGGCCTCGAAATAGTTCGAATGGTCGTGGAGTCGATCATTGGTGGCACCGACATCGAGAACGGCATCGTCACGCCCCGGTGACATCGCCTGCAGGAACCGCTCGAACATCTGCCGGCGCTGGCGCTTCGCAACCCGGGTCGGTAGCGAGCCTGGGCTAGCATCACCCCATTTGGCGACATCCGAAGCCATTTCTCCGCTCTCAACCATCTTTGCTCCGCTGCTGGCGCTCCCGAGTATCATTTTGGCTGCTCAATGTCGCGGCCCCAGCGCTTGCCCTTCGTTACCTCGTCGTGGATACGCCGTCCGATATGGCTGAAGGCCGGACCGTCACCGCTGCAGTCGGGTGTGTGCGGGCTGTCCTTGAGGGCTTTTCGGTATTTCTCCACCCACTGCTCCGGAAGCGGCGCGACGCCGGGCCCCTTCCAAGTCAGCAGTGCGTCGGTGCCATCGCTCCATTTGACGCCGAGATAGTCCCTGATCGTATCGGGCGAAAACAGCGGCGTGCAAATCATCGGATCGCGGATATCCCGCCGCGTGGCGATGAAGAAGTAGTTCAGGCCCTCCTCCTGTAGCGTCTTGCGCGCGACCTCGGCGGATCCGTAAAGAATCTCGGTACGCCGTGCCGAGAGCTTCGACGACAGGTGCGACTCGACGCGGCAGCCGGGAAGCATGCAGTAGGTATGGACGTTGAAGCTCCACAGTCGTTGGCCTGGCCCCACGCTCTTCCAGGCATCGTACATGCCGGGGTAAATCGCCGTCGCATCTGGCAGCGCAGGCCAGCCCGACTGGTCGCGATAACCGTCGAAAATGCTGTACCGGCCGTCGACAAAGCGGACCGCCGTGGCCATGACCGGCAGCAGCGTCGGCTTCTGGCTCTCATACGCCTGCACAAGGGTGACGGCGGCCAGTCCCAGGGGCACCAAGCTGCCGAGAAGGAGGCGTCCAACCCAGTGCCAATCGGCCGATGCGAGGGCGAGCTGCCAGATGATCGCGGCCACGGCGATCGTGAGCGGCAGCATGAAGGAGCTCGCACGCACGTAGGAGACCGGCTCCGATGCCCCGGCTGTCACCGTGAAAGCGCCGATCGACCCCATGAAGATGAGCACGACCAATCCGGCAGCGATGTTCGAGGTATCCGTCTGCAAGGCGCCCCTCGGCG
This sequence comes from Reyranella sp., assembly GCA_016780605.1. Lineage (GTDB taxonomy): Bacteria > Pseudomonadota > Alphaproteobacteria > Reyranellales > Reyranellaceae > Reyranella. The sequence continues at coordinate 242 of JADHLS010000006.1, read as the reverse complement.
CGACGCGTCCCAGCACGGCCCGGCCGATCAGCCACAGCACGAGGCCCGCAGCCGAACCGTAAGCAAAGGTCGCCAGGACATCGAGGCGCGTCACGTTGCGCAAGAAGTCGACCATGTCGAAGGCGCTGAACGAGACGCCGCGGGCCACTGCCTCAACCCGTCGATAGGCGCCGTTGGCGACATCGTAGAGTGTCCCCGCCTGGTCGAGGCGGCGGAAGTCAATGATCGGCCACCAGATCTCG
>JADHLS010000005.1 GCA_016780605.1 Reyranella sp. | reverse complement strand
TTTCTTCAAGAAGGGCGACATAAATGCCATGGACGCCTATTACGCCAAGGTGGGCTTGAACGGCCGCTCGACCTTGTGATCGGCCAATGGCATAAGCCGGCGCTCAACCGACTCCGGATGCCTCGATGAACCCGTTCTGGAGCCAGACCGCGCGCGAGCTTTCGCCCTATGTGCCGGGCGAGCAGCCGCGCATCGCCGATCTGGTGAAGCTCAACACCAACGAAAGCCCGTTTGGCCCGTCGCCCCGCGCCGTCGAGGCGATGCAGGCCGCGGCCGGCTCTCTGCGGCTCTATCCCGATCCCGAGGCCACGGAGTTGCGCGCGGCGCTTGCTGCACATCACGGCGTGAAGCCCGAGCAGGTGTTCGTCGGCAACGGTTCGGACGAGGTGATCGCCCATGCGTTCGTGGCGCTGCTGAAGCAGGCCAAGCCGCTGCTGTTTCCCGATGTCACCTACAGCTTCTATCCGGTGTGGGCACAACTGTTCGGCGTTGCCTACGAGACCGTCCCGCTGGACGACGACCTGCGGCAGCGCGTCGAGGACTACCGGCGCGAGGCGGGGGCGATCGTATTCGCCAATCCCAACGCGCCGACCGGCATCGCCTTGCCGCGCGCGGAGATCGCCCGGCTGCTCGAAGAGCACCGCGACATCCCGGTGCTGGTCGACGAGGCCTACGTCGATTTCGGTGGCGAGAGCGCGGTGCCGTTGATCGCGCGTCATCCCAACCTGCTGGTCGTGCAGACCATGTCCAAGTCGCGCGCGCTGGCCGGCCTGCGCGTTGGCTATGCGCTGGGCGATGCGGGGCTGGTCGAGGCGCTGACCCGCGTGAAGGACAGCTTCAATTCATACCCGCTCGGCCGCATCGCCCAAGCGGGTGCGACCGCGTCGCTGCGCGACGATGCCTATTTCCGCGAGACCTGCGCCCGGGTCGTCGCCGGACGCGAGGCGATGGCGCGGGAGCTCGCGAAGCTGGGCTTCGTCGTCCTGCCGTCAGCCACGAACTTCGTCTTCGCGCGGCACCCGGCGCGGGGCGGGGCGGAGCTCGCCTCGGCGCTGCGGGATCGCGCGGTCCTGGTAAGGCACTTCAACAAACCGCGCACGGCGCCTTGGCTTCGCATCACGGTCGGGACCGCAGACGACACAACCCGGCTGGTGGCGGCGCTCGCCGACATCCTGAAGACCCGATAGAGGAGGCGTTGGCGCACCAGCGCCATCCGTGCCAGGCCTTATTTGCGATCGGCCCACACCGAGATGCGTCGGGTCAGGCTGAAGTCGCGATTGCTCTTGGCCGAGTGTCCGCTTGCCTCGAGACGAACAATGTGGCCGCCTTTGTGCTTGGGCGTGAAGGCGAAACGGCGGTCGCCGTTGCCGGTGGCCTCGCCGAACAACGGCGCCTGCTCGTACGGCAGGAGCAGTTCGCCGGGGCCGACCTGCATCTGCAGCGCCAGCATGCGTACATTGTCAGATTCCTCCTTAGACTCTTTCGACCGCGGCAACGCGTCGAGCCGGGAGCGGTGGTTCTTGACCGCTTGGTCGGGATCCATCGAGGGCGCCTCGAGGGTCGCCGATACGCTGACATTGGACACCGGCGATCCGTCGGCGTCGACCACCCGGGCGCTGAGCGCGACAGGGTTGCCGACCTGGGCCGACATCGGGGCCTCGACCTGGAGCTTGGCGGTCAATTGCGGGTCGAAGATGCCGCCGGAGGTGCCGAGCGTGCCGCTCGCAGAAGACCAGATCGCGGCCTTCCATATTCCGGACGCGGGATTCTGGACCTTGAAGACGACGAAGCCGTTGCCGACTGCAGTGGGCGTCGCCGAGGCCGGGCCGCCGGACGGGTCTTGCAGCGTCACGTTGACCTGGTTTCCCACAGGCATGCCGGACGTGTAGCTGACGGCCCAGTTGGTCCAGCTCACGCTGAAGGTCGCCTCGGACGTGCCCTGCGCGACGGTCCCGGGCAGCACCCAGAATGTGTTCTGATTGACGCTGCGTTTGTTGTTGGCGACCACGTTCGCGACGTTGGTCTGGCCGATGATCTCATTGTAGATGTCCGCGAGGTCGAATGGCGTGGGAGACAGGTGGAACGTGCCGCCCGTACCGGAGGCGATCTGCTGCAGGGTCTGCACTTGGCCGTTGTTGCCGAGGGCGATGGTATAGACGGGCACCGATGGCAGGTTCTTGGTCGGATCCGTTCCCATATTCCATTGGCCATCCGACAACATGACAATGGCCTTGGGCGTCGCGGCGCTGGTTAGCATGCCGGCGCTGGTCGCGAGACCGGCCGACATGTTCGTCATGTCGATGGTTCGCATCGCCATGATCGCAGCGGTGGCTGTGTTCTGGTCGTTTTGCGACGAGATCACGCCGACGGAACCTGACGACGATGGATAGGAAATCCATGCGTTGTTGCTGAAGCCGGTGACGCCCAGCGAATCGCCTGTCTGCATGATGTTGACGAAAGTGGCCGCGTCGGTCTGAGCCGGCTGGAAATAGCCGCGTTGCGACATGGAACCGGATGCATCCATACATACGACGACGCTAGCGTTGGTCATGATCTCCTCCAGCGGTCGGAAGATGACTGGTCGGATATCTCACGCGTAGACCAGGCTGGGTGCAGCCAGGGCAACGCGCGGCAGGGTTTGCTGCCATAAGCTCGCACCGTTGGTCGTACTAAAGGCCTGCAGCTTACCGTTCGTCGTCGTCAGGTAGAGCGACGTGCCGACGATCTGCGGCGGTCTGGCGGCCCCCAGCGACAGGCTGACGGCCCAAGTCTGCGAGATGCTACGGGGCGTGGCGCTGATGTTGACCTGATAGGCATAGAGATGACCGTTCACGGCGTTGCCAGCGAAGTAGATCTCGTTCCCATCGGCGGCGATGGCATCGATCTGCTCGCCGGCGAAGGTCTGGCTGAACTGCAGCGCGCCTGTGTTGTAGTCGAGGCCGACCAGGCGCCCGCCCTGGTTGCCGGCGATGACGCTGCCCAGCACCCAGACCGGAGTCGACCCGACGACGTTGCCAGTGTCGTAGTTCCAGTTCTCGGTGCCGGTGCGTGCCTGGACGGAATAGATTTTCCCGCTCTGCGTCGGCGCGAACACGGTGTTCGACGCCAGCAATGGCGGCGCCTTGCAGACATAGGGCGCGCTCCAGCCGACCGTGCGAGTGACGGTGTTGACGGCGTAGAGGCCTTTGTCGGTGGCGATGTAGATCCACTGGTTCATGGCCTGGTTGGAATAGGCGTTGACGCCCGTGCCGACCTGGCCCGATGGCACGACCTGGAGGAACCACAGTTGGACGCCGGTCGAGGCATTGAGCGCGTAGAGCTTGCCGTCCGCTGCGATCGTGTAGAGCACGTCGGGATCGCCCGGATAGATCGCCTTCACCAGGGACGGCGTGGCATTGACGGCGCCGCCCAAGGTCGTCTGCCAGGCCGGCCCGGCGGCGAGATTGTGGGCGTCGGCGAACTTGGCAGCCTTGAACGGCTGTTCATAGCCGCAATAGACGCTCACGCCGTCGACCAGAGGCTGGGCAGTGATCTGCCCAGATGTCATGGCGTAGCTTGAGGCCTTGGCGCCGGTCTGGGCATTCGAGGACACAAGGTTGCCGCCCATGTCGCCGGTGACGATCAGGTCGGCCTGGTGCTCGATGGTGAGGTCGATGGCGAAGATGCCGCGACCGTGCGAGGCGCAGCACAGCGTGTTACCCATCCACGCCAGCTGGTAGATGCGGCAGTTGGTGGGACCTTGGTTGTTCGGCGTCCAGTTTCGCCCGCCATCCTCGGAAGCGAAGATGCCGGTCTCGGTGCCGAGATAGAGCCATTGTGAATTCTGCGGATGGATCGTGACGCAATAGATCGGCGCCGGCGGCAGTGAGGCGCCGAGGTTCGACCAGGTGTTCCCGGCATCCGCCGAGGTCCAGATGTTGTTGCTCTGGAAACCGCCGAAGGTTGCGTAGAAGCGAGCGTCGTCGTTCTTGTCGATGGCGAGTGAGGTGCACATGCGGGTGGCGCCGATGCCGGAATCTGCGCGATCCCACGTTGGCGTCGGATTCGTCGCATTCTGGGATCGATAGATCTGACCGTTGGAGTAGCCGACCAGGACGCGATCGCCGCGGTCGGGCGCAATGGCGATAGCTGACACCGTTGCTCCGGGAACCGGCGGCTTGATCGACGTCCAGCCCGGTCCCGTCGTTGACGTGTTTGGCGCCAACGGATTGTTGGTGCGCCACAGCGATTGACCACCGCCGAGCAGGCAGTTCGCATTGGTCGGGGTGAGCGCGAAGGGGGCGATGAACTGCGCGGTGTTGTTCTGCGCATCGGGAATGGAGTAGGGGGCGGGCTTCCACGCCCAGGCCGAGCCGTTCCAGTAGGTTCCGCAGATGTAGTCGGCACTCACCCCGGTGTCAGTGGAGCGACATATCTGGAGATAGACGTACTCGCCGTAGTAGTTGGTGGCGCTGGTCGCGTCGGAGGCAACGTAGCCGCCGTCGCCACCAAACCAGGTGTTCCAGGCGTTGGCGCCTTTGGCCGGCGTGTAGCGCATGGTCCCGTTGTCCTGCGCCCCGCCGACGATGCTCGAGATCGTGGTCGCTCCCCCGCTTGTCGTGAATTTTCCACTCAGGGAAAAGAACTGCGTGATGGGCAGCCTGGAGTTGAGGCTGATCCAGCCATTGGTGTGATCGGCGTTGGTGCCGACGGTGGTGACGTCGGTGGTCTTGTAGAGACCACCGTCATTGCCGAAGTAGACGGTCTGGTTGGACGTGCCGTTGTATCCCGGGTCAGACCGGATCACGTGGTGGTCGGCGTGCGCTGAGTCCGGCGCTTTGTACCAAAGGCTGATCTGGGAGATCGTGTCACCGCCGTCGGTGCTCTTGTACAAGTCGACGCCGCCGACGATGACGAAGTTCGAGTTCGTCGGATCGCCGGCCCAGATGATGTTGTCGTACCAGCCCTGCGTGCCAAGATAGTTCGTCGCGTTGTTCTTCTTGGTGAAGGACTGTCCGCCGTTGGTCGATTGCCAGATCTGCGACCCGGGGACGCCGCCCTGGTCGGTTTGCACCGAAGCATAGACGATGCTGGGGTCCTTTGCGGCGTAGCAGACCTGGATCCTGCCGATCGTCGGACCGCCGGTCGAGTAGGTCGACTGCGTCCAGGTCGAGCCTCCGTCGGTGCTGTAGCAGATGCCGCCGCCTCGCAGCATCGCGGCAATACATTTGGTGTTGTCGGTCGGATTGAACAGGATGTTGCCGACCTCGGCCGACTTGCGATTGCTCCACGTCGCGCCGCCGTCGGTCGAGCGGAAGATGCCATTCCTCGTGCCGGCGAGAATGACGGTGCCGTCGTTGTTGACGGCGATGCCGTTGACCCACAGGAAGTCGGTGTTGCCGGCGGTCGCCTTTGTGCTCGCGAGCTGCTGCCAGACCCAACCGTCGGTCGTCTTGAAGATGCCGTTGCCCTGGATTGCGTCGCCGTTGTAGTAGCCCTCGCCGGTGCCGGCGTAGATCGTCGTCGGACTGTTGGGCACCGAGGCCATCGAGCAGACCGCGAGATTGGCCATGAGATCGTCTGCCGGTTGCCAGTTCTGACCGCCGTCGGTGGTGATCCAGACGCCGCCGCCGACGCTGCCGATATAGATGTTCTGGGCATTGGTCGGATTGATCAGGATCGACCGGATGCGGCCGCCGATATTGCCGGGGCCGAGCGAGGTCCAGCCGGTATTGTTAGGCGCAAGGCCCGCCGTCGGCTCCAAAACCATCGGCGGTGTTGCCGGCGGCAGCGGACCGGCCGACATCCGGGCGACCCGCCCACGCAACGCGGATGTCGGCGTAGCGGTCCGCAGCTGGTGAAGCCGGTTGGCGGCTCGGGTGTAACCGTCCGGCGCGATCTCGTTGTTATCGCCACGATGGAAGCGCGCGACGAACTCGGCGCGTTGCTGGGGCAGGTCGCCAAAGCGGATGCGCGACAGTATCCGTCGCTGCAGTTGCTCGCTTTGCTGCCTGAACTGCGACGGACCAAGCCTGTATCGGACCGCGATGTCTTGCGCCTGTTCGTCGGACAGGCCGTAGTCCTGCGGGTTTTCTGCGCCAGATGTGTCGACCATGATGCCCTCCGCTGGAATGCGTTCGGGAATATTGGTCTGGACTTTCTATTGTAAGTGGAAATTGGGCGCAACCTGCAATTGTGTTACGGTGGCAGGGACATCCGGTTTGCGCTGATGATGGGTTCGAACCCGTAAGACCAAAGCAGATTGCCGCTATCCGTCGCTCGGGCGAGGAGGACTCTGCTTGTGGTCACCGTTGTGCCGCGGTTGATCACGTTTTCGTCAAGATAGAGAAGGCGCCGATCGAAGATCCGGAATGACTTGAGGCCCGCGCTGTAGGGCACGCGGCAGACCAGCTCTCCCGTTAGGACGCTATGGATGGTCCATGTCAGCGCACTACCTAAGCGGGTAACAACAGCTAGGTGTCGTCCGTCGAGCGATAACTCCGGCACCAGCTGCTCGGGCTCTTCTGCTTGGATGTCGACGACCGGAGGGGCGTTGGCGGTATCCCCTCGAACGATCGTCAGGCGCGCCCCAGTGCGGCGGAGAAACCGTGGGCCATCTGGCATCATCCATGGCGCGTTGTGCAGCTCGCCGGCCTGTCGATAGGCCATTCCGTCGGCGTGGCGGGCCAGATCCTCGCCGCGACGGGCGCGTTCGGCGCCATCAGCGAAGCCATCGTCATCGCGCTGACGCACGACGGCGAGGGTGCGGACATCGAAGTCGATGCGGCCGGCCGCCACTTGGCGGTTGATCTCGGCTTGCAACTCGGGCGGAGGAGGCGCGCCGCCGCCATAGCGCCGGCGGGCCCGCCAAAACAGGGCATAGACTTGGCCGTCACGGGCGAACCTGATGGCGAACTCGTCGTTTGCGTTGGGGTGTGGATCGGCCCACGCCGGCAACTCGACTTCGGGCGACCAGCCGATGGCGGGGCCTGACGGCGGCAGCGTTGCCTTGAACAGTCGCAGACGGTGAGGGGCAGGCTGGCTCTGCCATCCGAGCAGGCGCCCGTCATCGATCATCAAAGGGCTGCCAGTCGCAGCCAGCCGCCGCGCTCGCGCCCCGGACAGGAGGTCGATCAGATCGATGTCGAGGCGGTTCGCAACGGCGCCGAAGCGCCCATCAGGGTCGCTGACACCTAGCGGGATGAGCTCCGGATGGATCATGGCGGATTCATCCTTTTGACTGCCCTCCGACAGGGCCTTGAGCAGGGGATACTAAAGTGTCTATCATTGCAACCCGCGGATGTGCGATGGAGGACGCCATGTATTCGCTGATCCAGACCTTGGGCCTTCAGGCGGTAATGAAACGCGAGCTTGTGCCTTTCATTGTGGCCTTCGTGGTCGCGGAGCTTTTCTACAAGTTCCACAGCTTCTCATTGGAGTGTATCGCTTTCCTGGTTACATGGGCTGTCCTGAGCTACATCCAGAGCCTCGTGATCGGTCCCCGAGGCAATAGTGCGAACGACTGACGCTTGCCGGGCGATGCCGGCCGGCTGGTGACGGCGGTGACAGCAAGCCTGCGTGGCGCATAAACAGGCGGCCTTGGCGCCAGATATCGTGGGGTGCCGAGCGGGCGACCTGCTATATGCGCTGCTATTTGCGAATAAAGGCGTCGTATGGCGCGCAATTATTCAGGGCGTGTACTTCAGTTATTTGTTCTTGATTATTGTAATGACAAGGGTTATCTTGCGGACGGATGAACTCATGCTCTTCCAGACCGCGAGCCTCCGGGTCGCTCAAGCTCATGAGCGAGCCGGAGGCTCGCTGTCCACTAGAATATGACTCACTCGATCGTCCGCACCTTCACGTAACTCCCCGGCGCATCCTCGATCGCCGGCAGCCCGCCCGTGCCGGGCACGCGCGCCGGCACCTTGGCGCCGGACTTGGCCGACAGCCACTTGTCCCAGTCGTTCCACCACGAGCCGGGGAACTCCTGGGCGCCCGCCCGCCATTCCTCGAGGCTCGGCGGATTCTTCGCCGTCTCGTTCAGCCAGTGCTGGTACTTCTTGTTGCGCGGCGGATTGACCACGCCCGCGATGTGGCCCGAGCCCGCCAGCATGAAGCGCACCGGCCCGCTGAAGAGCTGCGTTGCCTTGTAGACCGACTTGGCGGGCGCAATGTGGTCTTCCTTGCCGGCCTGCAGGTAGACCGGGATGGTGATCTTGCGGAGGTCGATCGGCACGTTGTCGATGGTGAGCCCGCCCGGCTTCGCCAGCAGATTCTTCTGGTACATGTTGCGCAGGTAGTAGCTGTGCATGGCCGCCGGCATGCGCGTGGCGTCGGCGTTCCAGAACAAGAGGTCGAAGGGGAAGGGGTCCTTGCCCATCAGGTAGTTGTTCACCACGAACGACCAGATGAGGTCGTTGGCGCGCAGCATGTTGAAGGTGGTCGCCATCTCGGCACCCTCGAGATAGCCCTTCTTGCTCATCAGCTGCTCGACGCTGGCCAGCTGATCCTCGTCGATGAACACGCCGAGCTCGCCCGGCTCGGTGAAGTCGACCTGGGCGGTAAAGAAGGTGCAGGCCGCGATCCGGTCATCGCCGCGCGCCGCCATGTAGGCGAGCGTCGTCGCCATCAGCGTGCCGCCGATGCAGTAGCCGATCGCCGACACCTTCTTCTCGCCGGTCGCCTGCTCGATGGCGTCCAGCGCCGCCAGCGGCCCGAGCTTCATGTAGTCCTCGAACACCAGCTGGGTCAGCTGCTCGTCGGGATTGACCCACGAGATCACGAACACCGTGTAGCCCTGCTCGGTCGCCCACTTGATGAACGAGTTCTCGGGCTTGAGGTCGAGGATGTAGAATTTGTTGATCCACGGCGGCACGATCAGCAGCGGCATCTGCCAGACCTGCTCGGTGGCCGGCGCGTACTGCAGGAGCTGCATCACCTTGTTCTGGTAGACGACCTTGCCCGGCGAGGTCGCGACATTGCCGCCGACCTTGAAGGCCTTCATGTCGGTCTGGCGGATGGCGAGGTTGCCCTTGCCGCGCTCGAGATCGGTCAGGAGGTTCTGCAGGCCCTTGACCAGGTTCTCGCCCTTGCTCTCGACCGTGGCCTTCACGACCTGGGGATTGGTAAGCGCGAAGTTGGAAGGCGACATGGCGTCGATGAACTGGCGCGTATAGAAGTCGACCTTCTTCGCCGTCTTGTCGTCGACCCCTTCGACCTGCTTCACGGTGTCCTGCAGCCAGCGCGCGGTGAGCAGGTACGACTGCTTGAGATAGTCGAAGACCACCTCATCCTTCCACGCCGGATCGGCGAAGCGCTTGTCGCCCTTGGCCGGCTCGGCCAGGGGCTCGACCTGCTGGCCCATCATGCGCTGGGCGGTGACCTGCCACAGCTTCATGTACTGCTGCCACAGCTCCATCTGCGCCTGCAGCAGCCGGTTGGGGTCGGCCAGCATCTTGGCGGTGAAGTCCATGAAGGTCTGGGTGAGGCGCAGCGGATCGGCCGGTTGCGGGCCGTCGGCCTTGTAGCGCTCGCTGAACTCCTGCAGGAGCTTCTGGCTGCGCTCGGCGATGTCCTTGAAGGCGTCCTTCATCCGCTCGGCCTCGGCGGTGGAGAGCCTGGCGGCGCCCGGTGGGGTCGACGACTCCGACATGCGTTTCCCCTTCTCGATCATTGGCTTTGGGCCGTTTCTTGCGATAGCTTCGGCGGCCCGGTACCATACCTAGTATCGTCTGGCTCCAGGCCGCCGCTTTCCACCTTATTAGGTAGGCTGCGACAACAGACGGGTCAATTTTACTCTCGGCCTCCGCTACAGATCGTGGGCGGCCGGGTTCGCCTTAAGGAAGTGTGGATGTCAGAGGACAGGGACGTGACGGGCAGGGGCCGATGGCTTGGCTTGCTTGGCGTGTCTACGCTCACCCTGCTGTCGGGCTGCGGCTGGTTCAGCGACAGCCCACCGGCGGGCACCACCAAGCTTCGCCCCGGCGCCGACCGCGGCGTAACGGCGAGCGGTGCGCTGCCAACGGGCAATCCGAATCGGCAATACGAGCCGGGCGTCGCGGCAGTCGACGAAACGCGCGGACAGACGCCGCAGATCGGCTCCCTCGTCAAAGGCACGGGCGGCCAGAAGGCGGCGCGCGAGAAGGCCGAGAAGGAGGCCGCCGAGCGTGACGCCAAGGCACGCGAGGACCGCCAGGCGCGCGACGCCGCCGAGAAGGAGGCCAAGTCCAAGGAGCCCAAGCCGGAAATTCAGCCGACCACCGGAGGGCTGCCGGGACGGCCGTCGTCGGCGCAGATGGGCAATCCCGAGAGACTGAATGAAGGCGCACCGCCTGCGCCCGAACCGACGCCTGCCGAGCGCCCCGCTGCGCCACCGCCGGCCACGCCCACGCCTGCAGCACCGATCAACGCCGCACCTCCGCCACCGCCACCAGCGCAGCAGTCGCAAAGAGCGGCACCGCCGCCGCCACCTGAGCCGCCGCAGCAGCAGGCCATGGTGCAGCCCGCAGTCGTGCAGGCCACGGCGACCAGGCCGCGTGATCCCAACAAGGCGTTCGTGCCGCCGCCGGGCTGGCAGCCGCAAGGCGCCACCGAGCCGGTCACGGCCACACCGGCAGTCGCGACGGCGAGCGCCGCGCCTGCAGTGACGACGGCCGCCATGACCAGCGCGCCACCTCCGGCGCCAGTGGCGTCACCCGCTCCGCCACCACCACCGCCTCCGGCTCCGCCGTCGCCACCAGTCGTCGCACCAGCCCCTGAGCCCGTGCCGGCACCTCGGCCCGTTGCGGCCGCACCGACGCGGTCTGCCGATCCCAACAAGGCGTTCGTCCCGCCGCCGGGTTGGACTCCGCCCGGCCAGGCAGAACCCGTTGTCGCCGCGGCGAGCGCACCGCCGGCACCTGTTCCAGCACCTGCTCCACCACCGGCGCCTGCGCCGGCGCCCGCGCCAAACTCCTCCGCCGTGAACCCCCCACCGCCGCCTGAGCCCGCTCCGGCGCCGGTTGCTGTCGCACCGGGGCGGCGCGGCGATCCCAACAAGGCTTTCGTGCCACCGCCAGGCTGGGCGCCGCCGGGCCAAAGCGCCGCCACGGTTGCTCCGGCTAATGTGGCGCCGGCTCCTGCGTCTACGCCGCCACCGGCCCCAACGATGACGGCCGCCGCCGCGCCGCCACCGCCGCCAACACCGGCTGCGGTGGCCGTGGCGCCGCCACCGCCGCAGGCGCAACGTGTCGACCCCAACAAGGCGTTCGTGCCGCCGGCAAACTGGGCGCCGCCGGCACCGGCCGCGCCGGCCACCCAGATGGCCGCTGCTGCGCCGCCGCCTCCTGGGGCCGCACCGCAGGCGTCGCTGTCCGTCGTGATTCCGGCAAACAGGGGCCGGCAGCTCGCGATCATCCAGTTCGATCGCGGCTCCGCCGAACTCGACGCCAACGACAATGCCGTGCTGACGAAGGTGGCGGCGATCGTGAAGGGCAACGCCGCCACGATCCGCATCGTCGGCCATGCCGCCGTGGACGCCTTTTCGTCATCGCCCGCCGAGCTCGCGAACGACAACTACGACATCTCGCGTCGTCGTGCGCTCATCGTGGCCGATCAGCTGATCCGGCTCGGCGTGCCGCGCGATCGCATCATCGCCGAGGCCGCATCCGATTCCGAACCCGCGTGGGAGACCACGTCAGAGCGCGGCCAGACCGCCAACCGGCGCGTCGAGATCTTCCTGGATTTCTAGCGCCAAGGAATAAAGCAATGGACGATTCCGAATTCCACCGGCTGAAGCGCCTGCCGCCCTACGTGTTCGCGGAAGTGAACGCCATGAAGGCGCGGGCCCGTGGCGCCGGCCAGGACGTCATCGACCTCGGCATGGGCAATCCCGATCTGCCGACCGCGCCGCATATCGTCGCCAAGCTCGCCGAGGCCGCCGGCAATCCGCGCGCCCACGGCTACTCCGCCTCGCGTGGCATTCCAGGCCTGCGCAAGGCGCAGGCGGCCTACTATCAGCGCCGCTTCAATGTCGAGCTCGATCCCGAGAGCGAGATCATCGTCACGTTGGGCTCGAAGGAGGGCCTCGCCAACCTCGCGCAGGCCATCACCTCGCCGGGCGACATCGTGCTGGTGCCCAACCCCAGCTACCCCATCCATCCCTACGGGTTCATCATCGCCGGCGGCTCGGTGCGCCATATCCCGGTGCCGGGCAGCACCTCGCTCGACGAGTTCCTGCCGGCGCTGGAGCGCGCGGTGCGCCACACGGTGCCCAAGCCGATCGCCCTGGTGCTGAACTATCCGTCGAACCCGACGGCGCAGGTCGTCGATCTCGATTTCTATGCCGCGATCGTCGATTTCTGCAAACGCCAGGGCATCTGGATCCTGTCGGACCTCGCCTATGCCGAGATCTATTTCGACGGCGTGCCGCCGCCGTCGGTGCTGCAGGTGCCGGGCGCGCGCGACATCGCCGTCGAGTTCACCTCGATGAGCAAGACCTACTCGATGGCGGGCTGGCGCATCGGTTTTGCCGCCGGCAATAAGACGCTGATCCACGCACTGACCCGCATCAAGTCGTACCTCGACTATGGCGCCTTCACGCCGATCCAGGTGGCGGCGACCGCGGCGCTCAACGGGCCGCAGGACTGCATCGTCGAGGCGCGCAACACTTACAAGGAGCGGCGCGACGTCCTGATCGAGGGCCTGGCGTCCGCCGGCTGGCAGTTGCCGTCGCCGTCGGCCAGCATGTTTGCCTGGGCGCCGTTGCCGAAGGACTTCGCCGAGCTGGGCTCGCTTGCCTTCTCCAAGCTCCTGCTGACCCAGGCCAATGTCGCGGTCTCGCCCGGCATCGGCTTCGGCGAGCATGGCGACGCCCATGTCCGCATCGCCCTGGTCGAGAACAAGCATCGCATCCGACAGGCGATCCGTAACATCCGCCAAGTGATGGCCGATCCCGGTCGCGCCATCGATCTCTACCTGCGCGGGGTGGGGGACAACATCACGCCATTGAAGGCTCGCGCCTGAGCGAAACCTGTCGTATCAGGCGCGCCATGAAATCTCCTCTCAGAATAGGCATCGCCGGCCTCGGCACGGTCGGGGCGGGCGTCGTCAAGCTTCTCGCCGAACATGGCCGGCTGCTGTCGCTGCGCGGCGGCCGCCCGCTCAGGCTCGTGGCGGTCAGCGCCCGCAGCAAGGCCAAGAAGCGCGACATCGACGTCTCTGGCGTCCGCTGGGAACGCGATCCGATGGCGCTGGCGGCCGCGCCGGATATCGACGTCGTCGTCGAGCTGATCGGCGGCTCGAGTGGCGTGGCGCGCCGGCTGGTGCAGGCGGCGCTGCGCTCGGGCAAGCACGTCGTCACCGCCAACAAGGCGCTGCTCGCCATGCACGGCACCGAGATCGCAGCCCTCGCCGAGAAGAAGGGCCGCATCCTGTCGTTCGAGGCGGCCGTCGCGGGCGGCATCCCGATCATCAAGGCGCTGCGCGAGGGGCTGGTCGGCAATCGCGTGCGCCGCCTCTACGGCATCCTCAACGGCACCTGCAACTACATCCTGACCACCATGCGCGAGACCGGCCGCGACTTCGACGTCGTGCTGGCCGAGGCGCAGGCGGCGGGCTATGCCGAGGCCGATCCCAGCTTCGACGTCGATGGCATAGACGCGGCGCACAAGCTCGCTGTGCTGACCGGGGCGGCGTTCGGCGCCAGGGTCAATTTCGAGGGCGTGCATGTCGAGGGCATCCGCCACGTGACCTCGATGGACATCAAATTCGCCGAGGAGCTGGGCTTCCGCATCAAGCTCCTGGGCCTGGCGCGCGAGACACGCTACGGCATCGAGCAGCGCGTGCATCCCTGCATGGTCTCGCTGGAGGCGCCGATCGCCCACATCGAGGGCGTGTTCAATGCCGTCGTCGTCGAGGGCGACTTCGTCGGCACGACCATGTTCCAGGGCCGTGGCGCGGGGCAGGGACCGACGGCGTCGGCCGTGGTCGCTGACCTTGTCGACGTGGCGCGCGGGCGCGAGATGCCGGCCTTCGTGGTGCCGGCCGATCGGCTGTCGGCCAAGAAGGCCTCGCCGATGGACCGCCACCAGGGCGCCTACTACATGCGCCTGATGGTGCAGGACCGGCCGGGCGTGATCGCCGCCGTATCGGGCGCGCTGGCCAAGGAGCGCATCTCGCTCGAAGCCATGCTGCAGCGCGGCCGCTCGGATGGCGTGGTGCCGGTCGTGCTGACCACCCATGTGACGGAAGAGGCGGCGATGCGGCGTGCGCTCGCGCGCATTGCCAAGCTGGGGGCGGTGGCCGAGGAGCCCTGCCTGATCAGGATCGAGCAGTTCTAGCAAGACGGCGCTGACTGAGACGCCGACGGAGGAGACGATGGCCAACGACGCGAAACTGGACCGCAATCTGGCGCTGGAGGTGGTGCGGGTGACCGAGGCGGCCGCGCTCGCCGCCTCCAAGCTGATGGGCCGCGGCGACGAGAAGAAGGCCGACCAGGCCGCCGTCGACGCCATGCGCACGACGCTGAACTCGCTCGCCATCGACGGCACCGTCGTGATCGGCGAGGGCGAGCGCGACGAGGCGCCGATGCTCTATATCGGCGAGAAGGTGGGCCTGAGCCAGCCCGGCGCGCCCAAGATCGACATCGCGCTCGATCCGCTCGAAGGCACGACCATCACCGCCAAGGGCCTGCCCAATGCGCTCGCCGTCATCGCCATGGCCGAGCACGGCGGCTTCCTCAATGCGCCCGACGTCTACATGGACAAGATCGCCGTCGGCGGCGGCCTGCCCGAGGGCGTCGTCGATCTCGACAAGACGCCGGCGCAGAACCTGAAGGACCTCGCCAAGGCGAAGAAAGTCACGGTCGACGATCTCGTCGTCTGCATCCTCGACCGGCCGCGCCACGCCGAGCTGATCGCCAAGGTGCGCGAGGCCGGCGCCCGCATCATGCTGATCGGCGATGGCGACGTGTCGGGCGTGATCGCGACCTCGACCGGCGATTCCGGCATCGACATCTACATGGGCTCGGGCGGTGCGCCGGAAGGCGTGCTGGCGGCGGCGGCGCTGCGCGCCATCGGCGGCCAGATCCAGGGCCGGCTCCTGTTCCGCAACGACGACGAGAAGGCGCGGGCCCGCAAGTGGGGCATCACCGATCTCAATCGCAAGTACTCGATGCTGGACATGGCCAAGGGCGACGTGATGTTCGCCGCCACCGGCGTCACCTCGGGCTCGATGCTGAAGGGCGTGCGGCGCTTCGGCAACGGGGCGGAGACGCATTCCATCGTCATGCGCTCCAAGACCGGCACGGTACGCTGGGTGTCGGCGCATCACAATTTCACGATCAAGACTGGCCTGCCGAGCTGGGCTTGATCATCATGACGGGATGCGGGCCCGGTTCACCGCCTGTGTCCTGATCCTCCTTGGCGCTGCGGCGTCCGCCGCGGCGGCCGAGGATGGTTGCGATCGCTTCGCCTGGCAGGTCGACCGCGAGCTGGAGCTCTTCGGCGAAGGCTTCTTCGCCGACGTTGAAAGCGAGACGGCGCTGCCCAAGGACGGCGCCTTCTCGATGCTGCTGCAGCCCATCGCCGCAGTGATCTACACCGTGCCGCCGGCCCGCGGGCGCGACGATGGCTATGGCGGCGTCGTCACTCTGGAATGGATTGCCGCCGGCCGCTACCAGATCACTCTGTCGGGCGATGCCTGGGTCGACGCCGCGCAGAACGACAAGCGGCTGCCCGTCCTCGCCGCGACCAGCCGCCAGGACTGCCCCGGCATCCGGCAGAGCCTCCAGTTCGAGATACAGAGCGTGCCGCTCACCCTGCAGTTCGGCGGCGCCCTGGTGCGCCGGCTGAACGTCTCGGTGCTGCGGGCGCGGGGTGGCTATCCTTAGCTCGCTATGAGCGTAGCGTCCGGAACGTCACCGAGTAACGCAGGCTGTCGACGGGCGGGATGCTGTGTTCCCAGTCCTGGCGCACTGCTCCGCGCAGCACGTAAGCCGAGCGCGGCTGCACGTCGAGGGCGCGACGCTCCCAGCCATCTGCCTGCCGCCGCCGGAAGCGCAGGCGGCAGGACGACAGGAAGGAGAGGGCGACGACCTCGCCGAACATCGGCTTGTCGCGATGCCAGCCGATCGCGGCACCCGCGTCGTATTCCGTGACCAGGGCCTGCTTCAGGCTCTCGACCGGCAGTCCGGCGATGTCGGCGGCGCGCTCTCGCAGCGGCAGCAACAGGTCGGGCAAGGGGTTGGCCTCCCGCAGGCGCTGCTTGCCGTAGTCGTAGCGCCAGCCGAACGACGCGACGCGACGCCGGCCCAGGAAGCCATGGAACTCGAAGGGCGCGAACGGCAACAGCTTGAACTGCCGGGCGTAGTGTCGTTCCTCTTCGACGCTGATGGCATCTTCGCGATAGCGGAAGCCCTGCGGCTGGTCGCCGAACAGGTCGGGCTGCCGCTGCGAGCGGTCAGCCCTGGCGGAGCTTGCGGGCATGCTCGGCCAACCGGCTGGTCCACCGCCGCTGCTTGCCGATCGCGGGCAGCCCCACTGAGCCGCACTGCTCGCAGCGGAAACGGGCCCCGGCGATGCGGCGGTTGCGCAGGCGCGGCGCGCTGCCGTCGATGGTCCTGCTGTGCCCGCAATTGGGGCAGCTGACCTCGATGGCAAGCTCGTCCCGGGCGAGGTCGCCGAAGGTCGTGCGGGAAGTGGCTAGGGCCATGCACCACAAATGGGTAGGGCCGTCGCCTCCTGCAACTCGTGTGATCAGTCGTGAGAAGGCGGTGGCCGAACTAAGAGCCGTTAGGCTTTTCGCGCTTGCTGAACAGGCGGCTGAGGTCCTCGGCGGCGGTGTCGGTTTGCCACTTCACGGGCCGCGACAGGCCGGCGTAGCGCTGCAGCCCGAGCTCCGTCAGCCGCAGGACACCGTCGGCTTCCTCGATCAGCGCCAGGCTCTCCAGCCGCTGCACGTGCTGCAATGGCAGGCGATCGCGCGCCCCGAACCCTAGCGCCACGCGTCGCAGCGTGATCTCTTCGTTCGGGCTGAGGGGAGCGAGAATGCCACGCATGGTTGGACCTGCCGCAAGAAACGTCCGGCCCGGGACGGCCCCCGACCGGCCGACAGGCAGGCAACGCGCCGGGGCTGGCGGCGTTCCGCCGCCGGTTTCACGCCGGCAGGCGCTCCTGGCTCTCCAGCCAATTGCGCGCCTGGCGGGGGCTGGCGAATACCTTGATCGGCCGCTTGGCCGACGCGAGCGCTCCCAGCAGCCGGGCGAACACCACGGTCTGGGCGTCGGTGGCCACGAGCGCGAGCGCGCCCATGGCGCCCTGCGAATGGTAGGAGCGGATCCTGACGCAGACCGCCAGTAGCTCGTCGATGCTCATGACTGGCGTCGCCGCCCGGCCATCGAACAGTTTGCGGTAGGTGAGGGCACCGGAGCCAGCCAGCGCCTCGAGCAGGGCGACGGCATGACCGAAATTGACTTCGCCCTCGCCGATGGCGGTGAAAAGGCGCTGCTTGGAATCGATGGTCCAGTAGAGGGGCATTCTGCTTCTTGAAGCATCTCGTGGACGCCGCTGTCCACAGCCGGTCTGGGCTAAGCTATCGCATGTCCTCCGAATCACGCTCGGTGCGTGCAGCCTTTCTCGGCATCGAGCGGTCGCTGACCGGCCGCCGCTGGGCGGCGCGCCTCGCCGACGAACGCACGGCGCTGGCCATGGCGCAGCGCCACGGCCTGCCTGACGCGATCTGCCGCCTGCTGGCGGCGCGCGAGGTGGATCTCGAAGGCGTGCCCGACTTCCTCGAGCCGACGCTGCGCAAGTTCCTGCCCGATCCTTCGCATCTCAAGGACATGGACACCGCCGTGATGCGACTGGTGCATGCGGTGCAGAACGCGGAGAAGATCGTCGTGTTCGGCGACTACGACGTCGACGGCGCGACTTCGGCCGCCTTGCTGCTGCGCTTCTTCCGCGCCGTCGGCGGCAACGTCGCCGTCTACATTCCCGACCGGCGCAAGGAAGGCTACGGGCCCAATGCGCCGGCGCTGCTTCGCCTGAAGGAGCAGGGCGCGGCCGTTGTCGTGACGGTCGATTGCGGCGTCACCGCCTTCGAGCCGCTGGCGGAGGCGCGGCGCGTCGGTCTCGACATGATCGTGATCGACCATCACATCGCGGAGATGGCGCTGCCCGAGGCGGTCGCCGTCGTCGATCCCAATCGCATCGACGACGAGAGCCCGCACAAGCAGATGGCGGCCGTCGGCGTCGCCTTCCTGCTCGCCGTCGGCGTCAATCGCGCCTTGCGCAACGCCGGCTGGTACAACGATTCGCGGCCCGAGCCCGATCTTCGCCAGTGGCTCGACCTCGTGGCGCTGGGGACGGTGTGCGATGTCGTGCCGCTCACCGGCGTCAATCGCGCGCTGGTGCGCCAGGGACTGCGGGTGATCGCCGAGCGACGCAACATCGGTCTGGCGGCGTTGGCCGACATCGCCCGCCTGCGCGAGCCGCCGGGCGCCTACCATCTCGGCTTCATGCTGGGGCCTCGCGTCAACGCCGGCGGCCGCGTCGGGCAAGCCGATCTCGGCGCCCGTCTGCTGTCGAGCGACGATCCGCAAGAGGTCGGCGCGCTGGCGTTGCGGCTCGACGAGTTCAACGCCGAGCGCCGCGCCATCGAGCGCGAGGTGCTCGACCAGGCGATCGCCCGCATCGAGGGACTCTACGGTCCCGACCGCAAGGGATTGCCGTCGGCGCTGGTGGTCGAGAGCGAGGGCTGGCACATCGGCGTGATCGGCATCGTCGCCAGTCGTCTCGTCGAGCGCTACGGCCGGCCCGCCTTCGTGATCGGCATGGACGGCGAGCTGGGCAAGGGATCGGGACGCTCGGTGAAGGGCATCGACCTCGGTGCGGCGGTGATCGCCGCCCGTCAAGCAGGCTTGCTGGTGAATGGCGGCGGCCATGCCATGGCGGCCGGCCTGACGGTGTCCAAAGGCGCAGTTCCCGAGCGTGCGGCGTTTCTCGATCAGCGCATCGCGCCCCAGCTCGGCGCCGCGCCCGCGCTGCGCGAGCTCGGCATCGATGCGGCCCTGGCGCCGGCGGCGGCGACCCAGGAGCTGGTCGACATGATCGA
Organism: Reyranella sp.; assembly: GCA_016780605.1. Taxonomy (GTDB): domain Bacteria; phylum Pseudomonadota; class Alphaproteobacteria; order Reyranellales; family Reyranellaceae; genus Reyranella. The sequence continues at coordinate 1,980 of JADHLS010000005.1, read as the reverse complement.
ACGGGCAGGACCGTTCGGCGCCGGCAACGCGCTGCCTCGCTTTGCCCTCACCTCGGTGCGGGTCGGTCATTCCCAGCCGGTGGGCGAGGGCCATGTCCGCTGCTCGCTGGTCGGCGCCGAGCGCGGCCGCGTCGAGGCGATCGCCTTCCGCGCCGGCCAGACGGCTCTGGGTGCGGCACTGCTCGATCCGGCACGGCCCGTGCTGCATATCGCGGGCGCCCTGCGGATCGACCGCTATGGTGGCCGCGACAGTGTGCGCCTGCAGATCGACGACGCCGCCGCGGCAGCGGGCTCGGTGCTGACTTGATTTGACGGCCCCAAGCCGCTACTAGCAGCGCCTCTTTGCCGCCTCGTCCCCATCGTCTAGAGGCCTAGGACACCAGCCTTTCACGTTGGTAACACGGGTTCGAATCCCGTTGGGGACGCCATGGCTATCGATGGGTAGCCCTCAGTGCGTGGGCAGCGGCGATTGCGCCACCTCGGGTGCCTTTCCGTCCGCGCAGCGCCGCACGGTGGCAACGGCTGCGCCGCCGCGTCCCGTCTGAAGATCGACGATGGCCGAGCTGTCGAAGACCGGGGCCTGGCCGCGTGACTCCTGCGCAAGACCGAACCGCAGCTCAAGCTTTTTGCCCCTCTGAAGAGCGTCGATCAGCCGCTTGGAGAGCATGGGCACCGGGCCGTCGGCGGAGTCCGCGACCAGGACCGAGTTGTCGGCGAAGAAGAGCTCGGCCGGATGGCGCACGCCATCGATGGCGATCTCGACGATGGGATCGTCTCTCAGGGCGACCTTGCCTCGCGGCGAGAGAGGGCCGGCATCCGTCAGGAAAAGGCGCAGCTGCAGGCCGCGCCGGTCCGCACCCTGCTCGCAGGACAGCACGACGGTGTCGATGTTGAGGTCGGTGGTGGTCGGCTCGGCGAAGGCATAGCTCGGCGCATCGACGTCTTTTTCCAGCTCCCAGCCGGTCCCCGCAAAGGCCTGGTCCGTCAACAGAAGGAGTGCGAGAGGAGCCGCCAGCAGCCGAATCATGGAATGCACCCGCCAGGCAAGAGAGAAGCAAACGCTCCAGGTGACTGGAAGTTGCTTTACCGCACGCCGGTATCTTCGCCGTATCGCGGCGCACCTGAATTGTGTCGTCCGTGTTGCGTATTCAGAGGGTTGGGCTGGCGGCATTGCGCCTAGGCGAGCCCAACAGCAGTTCCTTCATCTTGCCGGGACCGAGCTCGCGGCTTACGCGCCTGAAGCCGAAGTAGGGGATGAGCGAGATAAAGAGGATCAGGGCCACGCAGGCGAGGCCAACGAAGCCTCCGCCGCCGATCATGGGCACGCTGGCCGCAATCGCCTTCCCGGCGATCAGCCCGACCGCGATTTCCTCGAGCACGTGGAAGACAATGAACAGGACCGCCAGGATGAAGGCCTCGGTGAGGATCGGGTAGATCAGCGGTCGAGGCTGCAGCCTTGCGCCAAGGTTCAGGTCCTCGGCGACCAGCATGACCTTGGCGAGGATCAGGGCATTGATCAGGGCGAAGCCATGCGGGGCGAAATCGATTCCGTGCTGCCGAAGGGTCACCTTCTCGTTCAGCACGAACAGTCCCAGCAGCGCCCAGAGATAGAGGAACATCCAGAGGAAACGCGTCGCCTCGTGGACGATGACCTCCTTCGCCTTGTTCGCCCGACGGTGAGCGGCGGCAGGGTCCATGATGTCACCTCGTCGTTATTTGGCGAACTCGATGCCGAGTGCGGGGAACGCCCGCAGCATGCGCGCCACGGCCTCGTTCTGCACCTTGCCGGGACTGCCGGGTTGGGCGACGAACTTGAAACGCACGACCAGGGCGTTGTCGGCGACCTCGGCGATGCCCTGCATCTTGAGCGGCTCGAGCAGCATCTCCTTCATCTCGGGCACCTCCATGATGTCGGCGCTGACCTTCTTCGTCGCCTCGCGCAACTTGTCGAGGTCGGTGTCACGGGCGAAGCGAAGGCTG
>JADHLS010000515.1 GCA_016780605.1 Reyranella sp. | reverse complement strand
ACTTTATGACATCTCGCCGTTTCTGGTCGTCGGTGATGCTCGCGGCCGCAGCGGCGCTGGCGGCGCCACCGACCGAGGCGCAATCGATCCTGCGCGTGGCGCCGGAGACCTTGTCGCGCATCCTCGACCCGCACTTCACCACGTCCTTCACCACGCGCGATCTCGGCTACCTGATCTACGACACGCTGTTTGCAGTCGATGACAAGTTCGAGCCCAAGCCGCAGATGGTCGAGAGCTATACGCTCAGCCCCGACAAGCTCACCTATACGTTCGTGCTGCGGCCCGGCCTTAAATGGCACGACGGCCAACCGGTGACGGCGGCCGACTGCGTCGCCTCGATCCGCCGCTGGGCCTCGCGCGACAGCATGGGCCAGATGCTGACCAGGTTCACGGCCTCGCTCGAGGCCGCCGACGCCGGCACCATCAAGCTGGTGCTGAAGGAGCCGTACGGGATGGTGCTCGACAGCCTCGCCAAGGTGGGCGCGCCGGTGCCCTTCATGATGCCCGAGCGCATCGCCAAGACACCGGGCAGCGAGCAGGTGAAGGAGATCGTGGGCTCAGGCCCCTACAAGTTTCGCGCCGACCTGCATGAGCCCGGCGTCAAGATCGTCCTGGAGAAGTTCGCCGACTACAAGCCGCGTAGCGAGCCGCCCAACTGGGCCTCGGGCGCCAAGATCGCCAAGCTTGATCGCGTGGAAATGCTGGGCCTGCCCGACGCCCAGACCCAGGTGAGCGCGTTGGTGAAGGGCGAGGTCGACTATCTCGAGCGCGTGCCGGCTGACCTGCTGCCGCTGATAGACAGCAAGTCCGGCGCCAAGGCCGAGGTCGTGAGCAAGTTCGGCTTCCAGGCGATCATGCGCATGAACCACCTGCAGCCGCCCTTCGACAACATCAAGGTGCGCCAGGCGATCGCACGGGCGATCGACCGCTCGATGTATGCCGCCGTCGTGGCGGGCGATCCCAGCTTTGCCACGGATTGCGCGGCCGTCTTCGGCTGCGGCATGCCCTACGACAGCAAGGACGACATTCCCGCCCGAGACATGGCCGCCGCCAAGGCGATGCTGAAAGAGTCGGGCGTCGACATGTCCAAGCCCCTGGTGATGCTGCATGTCGCCAACGCGCCGGGCATCGCGGCCCTCGGAAACGTCACGCGCCAGCTGCTGGTCGATCTCGGCTTCAAGGTCGACATGCAGGCGATGGATTTCCAGACCTTCGCCACGCGACGGCTCAACACCAAGCCGGTGAGCGAAGGCGGCTGGAACCTCGCGCACACGACCAATTCGGTACCCGACCAGGGCAATCCGCTCAGCAATCCGTTCCTGGTCGCCGCCGGCCATCCGGCTTCGGCCTGGGGTTGGCCCAACGATCCCAGGACCGAGGAATTGCGGCTGAAGTTCGCCACGGCGGCGGACGAGACGGCGCGCAAGGCGATCGCGGGCGAGATCCAGGCCCGGGCCTACGAGCAGGTGCTTTATCTGCCATTGGCGCAGTTCACGACGCCGTCGGCCTGGCGCGACAACCTGCAGGGCGTGCTGAAGTCGCCGGTGATGCTGCTCTACAACATCGACAGGAAGTGACGTCATGGCCAAGGCGGTTGCCGACGACTATCTGCGGCGCATTCCCAAGGCCGAGTTGCATTGCCATCTGGCGGGGACGCTCAGGGCGACAACCGTGGCCGAGCTTGCGGCGCGAGCCGGCCTTGCTCTGCCGCGGCCAGCCGACAAGCTCTATCAATGGCCCGATTTCTACGGCTTCCTGGACGTGCTGCGGCTCACCGCCCTGGTGCTGCGCACGCCCGAGGATTTCTCGCGCGCCGTCTATGAGTACGTCGAGGACGCCGTCCGTGACGGCAACCTCAGGCACGTCGAGTTTTTCTTCAATCCCGACTATTTCTATCCGAATGGCATCGACTATCCCTCGATGGTCGACGGCATGATCGAAGGCATCGAGCAAGCCCGGAAGACGTTCGGGGTGTCGAGCCTGTTGATCTGCTGCATCGACCGCTCGACCAACACGCCGGCGCAAGCAGTCGAGATCGTCGAGACCGCGATCGCCCATCGCCGCGATCATGTCGTCGGCATCGGCCTGGACGGCGCCGAGCGCGCCGGGCCGCCCGCCACCTTCGCCGAGGCTTATGCGCTCGCCGCACGAGCCGGCCTACACCGCACGGCCCATTGCTGCGAGGACAACCAGACGCTTAGCGAGGCGCCGCCGACCAACTACCTAATCTGCCGCGATGTGCTGAAATGCGACCGCATCGACCACGGTTACAACATGCTGGCATCGGATTTCGTGATGGCCGAAGCGCGACGCGACGGCATGTACTTCACGCCCTGCGCCTGGACCAGCCTGGTGCACAACCGCCCGCACCGGCCGCAGCGCATCCGCCGCATGGTCGAGGCCGGGTTGAACGTCACCATCAACACCGACGATCCGGCGATGTTCGAGACCAACCTCGGCCACGGCTTCACGACCCTGTTCGAGTCGATCGGCTGGGGACCGGACATGGCGCGCCGGCTCAGCCTGAATTCGGTCGAGGGCTCGTGGCTCGACGAAAGCGACAAGAGCGCGCTTCGCCTGGCCTTCCGCCGCGAGATCGCGGCGCTGGACAAGGAATTCGGCTACGAGACCGCGGCGCCGACGGTGTGATCTCTCGCCGGACCGCGGGCCTCCAGGCCCGCTCACGAATCATGAGGCGGGCCTGAAGGCCCACGGTCCGGCAAGATTATTCAGCCGCCTGCACACCGACACCGATCGGGCAGCTCACGCCGGTGCCGCCCAGCCCGCAATAACCGCTGGGGTTCTTGGCGAGATACTGCTGGTGATAGTCCTCGGCGTAGTAGAACGGCGGCGCGTCGACGATTTCGGTCGTGATGGCGCCAAAACCTTTCTTGCCGAGCTCGCGCTGGAACATGGCGCGCGAGGCCTCGGCCTTGGCCTTCTGGTCGGCCGAGAAGGTGTAGATGCCGGAGCGGTATTGCGTACCGACGTCGTTGCCCTGGCGCATGCCCTGCGTCGGATCGTGGTTCTCCCAGAACACGCGCAAGACCGCCTCGTACGAGGTCTTCTTGGGGTCGAACCACACCATCACCACCTCGTTGTGGCCGGTGTGGCCCGAGCAGACCTCCTCGTAGGTCGGGTTGGGCGTGAAGCCTGCGGCATAGCCGACGGCGGTCGCATAGACGCCCGGCGCTTCCCAGAACTTGCGCTCGGCGCCCCAGAAGCAGCCCATGCCGAACATGGCTTGCTCCAGGCCTGCCGGGAACGGCGGCTGGATGCGGTTGCCGTTGACGAAGTGCGTGGCCGGAACGGCGAAGCCGGGCGCCGGTCTCCCCGGCAAGGCCCGGTCGGCGGTCGGCATCTCGGCCTTCTTGCGCAATATCTGCCACATGGCGCGGCTCCACTTGCTTTTGCCCTGCACCAATATGGCCATAGAATGCCGCGGAATCGAGGGGGAGGCCGTCAGATGCCCGTGTTTTACGTCTGTGCAGGGTTGCTCGGCCTGCTTGCCGTGTCCCTGACGGTGAGTGTCGGCCGCCTGCGCACGCAAAAGAAGATCTACTTGGGCGACGGCGGTGACAAGGATCTGCAGGCGGCGATCCGCGCCCACGGAAATTTCATGGAGTTCGTGCCGCTGTGCCTGGTGCTGATCTATTTCGTAAGCGATTTCTACGGCTACTGGCCGACGGCGATCATGTCCCTTGTCCTCTTGCTGGCGCGCGTGCTGCACGCCGGCGGCATTCTGGGCTTCATCCCGCTCGGCCGCACCATGGGCGCTGCCGGGACGACCTTGCTGCTTGTGGTGGCCTCCGCCCTGATCATCTACTCCGGTTTCAACCTCAAGCAGTACTGAGCGAACGGGCCACGGCACGATGGGCGAGCCGGTCACCGTTCCGCTCTGGCTGTTCGTGGCGATCGCCGCCTTCGCCGCCTGGTCGCTGCTCGACCGGCTGCTGATCCCGAGCGGCCGCTGGTTCCTGCGCCGCCGGCTCAATCGCCTGATCGACCGCGTCAACCGGCGGCTGGCCGTCGAGATCAAGCCGTTCCAGCTCACCAAGCGCCAGGTCCTGATCGATCGCCTGGTCTACGACCCGCAGGTCGTGGCCGCCGCCAACGATTATGCCCGCGACAACCGCGTGCCGCGCGAGGTGGCGATGGCCGAAGTCCAGCGCTACGCCCGCGAGATCGTCCCGACCTTCAACGCCTACATCTATTTCAGGATCGGCTATTCGATCGCCCGCGCCGTGGCGCGCTTCCTCTACCGCGTGCGGCTGGGCTTCGCCGACGCGCGCACCATGTCGGGCGTGCCGCCCGGAACCACGGTCGTCTTCGTCATGAACCACCGCAGCAACATGGATTATGTGCTGGTGGCCTTCCTGGCGGCCGAGCGCACGGCACTCAGCTACGCCGTCGGCGAATGGGCGCGCATCTGGCCGTTGCAGCAGCTGATCCGCTCAATGGGCGCCTACTTCGTGCGGCGAAATTCCAACAGCCCGATCTATCGCCGGGTGCTCGAGCGTTATGTGCATATGGCAACCGAAGCCGGCGTCGCCCAGGCGATGTATCCCGAAGGCGGGCTGTCGCGCGACGGCCGGTTGCGTGAGCCCAAGCTCGGCCTGTTCGACTACATGCTGAAGTCGTTCGACCCCAAGGGCAGCCACGACATCGTCTTCGTGCCGGTGGCGCTGAACTATGACCGGGTGCTGGAGGATCGCACGCTGCTGCGCTCGCTCGACAAGGAGCTGCCGCACGTTGGCGCGTTCGCCGCCGCGCGCACGGCGTTGGCTTTCTGGTTCAACCAGCTCGGCCTGATGCTGCGCGGCCGCTGGTACCGGTTCGGCTATGCCTGCGTGAATTTCGGCGGGCTCATTTCGGCCCGCGACTGGCTGGCCGTCCATGCGGCCGGATCGAGCGGCGACCTGCGTGGCCTCGACAAGGACCAGCGCTTCGAGGTCATTGGGCGGCTGGCCCGGGACGTGATGGGCGAGATCGCCCGCCTGGTGCCGGTGCT
>JADHLS010000514.1 GCA_016780605.1 Reyranella sp. | reverse complement strand
CCGACCACGATGGGGCAGGGGCTGTCGGCCTTGGGCTCAGAGCCGTGGGTCCACTTGATCGGGCTCTTGTAGGTGCCGGCGATCTTGTCGGCCTTCATGGCCTTCAGCGTGCCAAGGCCCGCCGCCGCGAGATCGCGGGCGATGCCGTGCACGCCGAGGCAATCGGCGCGATTGGGCGTCACCTTGATCTCGACCACCGGATCGTCGAGGCCGAGCGTCTCGGCCGCCGGCGCGCCGGTCTTGGCTTCGGCCGGCAGGTCGATGATGCCGCTATGGTCCTCGCCCAGCTGCAGCTCGCGGAACGAGCAGAGCATGCCGTTGCTGTCCTGGCCGCGGATCTTGCTGGCCTTGAGATGCAGATCGGTGCCCGGGATGTAGCTGCCCGACGGCGCGAAGATGCCCTTCATGCCCGTGCGGGCGTTGGGCGCGCCGCACACGACCTGGACCACGCCCGAGCCGGTGTCGACCTTGCAGACGCGCAGCCGGTCGGCATTGGGATGCTGCACCGCCTCGACGACGTAGCCGACGACGAAGCCTTTCAGCGTCTCGGCCGGGTTGGTGATGCCCTCGACCTCGAGCCCCAGCATGGTGAGCGCGTCGCGCATCTTGTTGAGGTCCGCGCTGGTGTCGAGATGCTCCTTCAGCCAGGAGAGCGTGAACTTCATCGGCCGAGCCCTCCGGTCAGCGACGGCCATTCCAGCGCCTGGAAGCCGTAGTGGCGCAGCCAGCGCAGGTCGGAGTCGAAGAAGCTGCGCAGGTCGGGAATGCCGTACTTCAGCATGGCGATGCGATCGATGCCCATGCCGAAGGCGAAGCCCTGGTAGATTGCGGGATCGAGGCCGCAATTGGCGATCACGTTGGGATGGACCATGCCCGAGCCCAGGATCTCCAGCCAGGAATCGCCCGCGCCGATCCTGAGCTCGCCATCCTTCCACGAGCAGCCGATATCGACCTCGGCCGATGGTTCGGTGAACGGGAAGTAGGACGGCCGGAAGCGCAGCGGCAGGTCGTCGACCTCGAAGAAGGCGCGGCAGAAATCGACCAGGCAGCCCTTGAGATGGCCCATGTGGGTCGTGCGGTCGATCACCAGTCCCTCGACCTGATGGAACATCGGCGTGTGGGTGGCGTCGTTGTCGATGCGGAAGGTGCGGCCGGGCACGATGATGCGGAGCGACCCGCCGTCGGCCAGCATCTTCTGGATGCCCTTGTCGAGCATGGTGCGCGCCTGCACCGGCGAGGTGTGGGTGCGCAGCACCATCGGCGTGCCGTCGGCGCGCGGCGGCAGATAGAAAGTGTCCTGCATCTGCCGCGCCGGATGATCGGGCGGGATGTTGAGGGCCGTGAAGTTGTGCCAGTCGTCCTCGATGTCGGGACCTTCGGCCCAGGTGAAGCCCATCTCGCCGAAGATGGCGGCGAGCTCGTCCATCACCTGGCCGATCGGATGCAGCGTGCCCTGCGTGAAGGTGGCGAACTCGGGCCGCGCCGGCAGGCTGACATCGACCTTCTCGTTGCTGAGCCTGGCGGCAAGCGCCGCGGCGCTGAGCGCGCTCTTGCGTGCCTCGAGGGCTGCCTCGACCTCGCCCTTGAGCTGATTGACCTGCGCGCCGAATTCTCGGCGCTGGTCGGGCGACATGCCGCCCAGCGTCTTCATCAGCCCGGTGACGCTGCCCTTCTTGCCGAGGGCGGCCACGCGCGCGGCATCGAGGGCGGCAAGGTCGGCCGCCTGCGCGACGGCGCCCAGCGCCTCCCTGCGAATGGTCGAAAGATCACTCATCCTTCGTTCTCCGAATCCCGACACGAAAAAAGGGAGCCTGTGGTCCAGGCTCCCTCTTTGCTTTCCTTATCCGAGCACCGATCCGGTGCGCAGACGTTACTTGAGGGCGGCCTGGGCCTGTTCGACCAGGGCCTTAAACGCTGCCGGCTCCCGCACGGCGAGATCGGCCATGACCTTGCGGTCGACCTCGATCCCGGCCTTGAGGATGCCGTTCATGAACTGCGAGTAGGTCATGCCATGCTCGCGAGTCGCGGCGTTGATGCGCTGGATCCACAGACCGCGGAACGTGCGCTTCTTGTTGCGCCGGTCGCGATAGGCGTATTGCAGGCCCTTCTCGACCTTCTCGATGCCGACGCGGAACGCCACCTTGGCGCGGCCGCGATAGCCCTTGGCGAGCTTCAGGACCTTCTTGTGACGAGCGTGTGCAGCCACGCCCCGCTTGACGCGTGCCATGGTCTACCTCTCGTACGGGAAGAAGTTGCGCTTGATGATGCGCGTGTCGGGCTCGGACACCAGGGTCATGCCGGTCTGCTGGCGCAGGAAGCGGTTGCCCCGCTTGGTCATGCCGTGGCGCTTGCCGACGACGCCATGCTTCACTTTGCCGGTCGCCGTGAAGCGAAAACGCTTCTTGGCCCCGCTCTTGGTCTTCATCTTGGGCATTTTCGTTCCTTTTCAAAGGGTTACACTAGGCGGCCGAGGCAATGCCCTATACGGCCAGGCCGCCGAAGAACGGGGCTTATAGCGGCGGGGCGGGGGCCGTGCAAGCGCGGGACAAGACCACCTCACCCTGAGGAGCGGCCGTAGGCCGCGTCGCGAAGGGTGGGCAACAGGCATGGTGCGTGCTGCCATCCTTCGAGACGCACGCCCAAGGCGCATTCAGATGCGCCACGGGCGTGCTCCTCAGGATGAGGATGCTTTGGAGGCGGGATCATGAAGCTGGCAGGCAAGGTGGCGCTGGTGACCGGCGCGCAGCAGGGTATCGGAGCGGCGATCGGCCGGGCGCTCGCCCTGGAGGGGGCCGACGTGGCGCTCACTTGGCTCGATGATCATCGCGGTGCACGGGCGGTCGCGAACTACGCCAAGCAGGCCGGCCGGCGCGCCCATCTCATCCAGGCCGATGTCTCGAAGCTTGCCGACATCGAGACCATGGTCGCCGAGACCGTCGAGACGCTCGGCGTCCCTGACATCCTGGTCAACAACGCCGGCGTGTTTCCCCGGGTGAAGTTCCTCGAGATGCGCGAGAGCGACTGGGACTTCGTTCTCGACATCAACCTCAAGGCCGGCTGCTTCGCCGCCGCCGCCGTCGCCAAGGCGCTGATTGCCGCCGGCAAGAGCGGCTCGATTATCAATCTCTCCTCGCAGGCGATGCGCGGCGCGGTGCGTGGCGTGCACTACAGCGCGAGCAAGGGCGGCGTCGTCTCGATGACGCGGGCGATGGCGCTGGAGCTCGCGCCGCACAACATCCGGGTCAACGCCATCGCGCCCGGCACCACCGACACCGCCCAGCCGCGCTACGGCAATACCGACGCCGAGCTGGTCGAGATCGCCAAGGCGACCATCCCGCTCGGCGGCAAGCTGCTGGCGCCCGAGCAGATCGCCACCACCGCGGTGTTCCTCGCGTCCGACGATTCGAGCGCGATGACGGGGCAGGTGATGCATGTCAACGGCGGCTCGTATATGCCCTAGCCGAACCTCGACGCCTATTTCCCGGCCGGTAGTCCTTCGATGGCGACCAAGCGGAACTTTGCGCCACGCTGCCGGACGAGCGCCGCTTCCTTGTTTTCAGGTGAGTCGTACCACCGCTTCACCGCGTCCATGTTCCTCGGCCGACTGCGCCGAGGCGTAAGTCGGCAGGATCGTCGCAGCGGCGAAAGCGCAGAGCGCAAGGGGCGATGAGACCAACTGTGCATGGTAAGCATCCCTTTCGTGACCCGGCATCGCCGACGGTGCGGCCGAAAGTGGGCGCGAATATGAACTGCAAGATAGGCGAGGCGCAGCTCTCGCCTAGCAAGGCTCTTGTTTGTGGCCCGTCTCGATGAAGGCCTGAATGCACGGACCGAACTTGCGCGCGAAGGTGAAGTCGCCGCCGGCGCCGTGGCCCTTGAAGCCGGGCGGATCGTCGACGATCTCGGCGCTGACGCCCGTCTTGGCGAAGGCCGTCCGGGCATCGCCCATGCGGCCGCCGACGTCGTAGGTGTCTTCGGCGAAGTTCACGAGGACGATCCGCGCGCCGGGCTTGATCGCCTCCAGCATGTGCTGCCACTCGGAGCGGGCGCGCGTGGTGTCGCTCAACTTCTTCACCTCGCCGTGGTGGGCGGCGGCGATCGAGATCACGCCATCCACGGGCGCGCCGCGAGCCAGCGCGGCCAGCGAGACCCAGGCGCCGGCCGATTGCCCGGCCAGCAGCACGCGGCGATAGCCCATAGCCCGCGCCTTGCGCACCGCATCGGCCAACGCGGTGGCGTCACTCGCCCAGTCGGCGATCCATTCGCGGTCGAAGCGGTAGAGATCGTAGCCCAGCCGCGTGAAGCGGCCGATCCAGGGCTGCGGTGGGTTGTCGGTGGCGTTCTTGCCGGCCATGTAGCCGTGGCTCCAGACGATTAGGCCGTTGGCGAGCGCAGGGCCGCGCATCGACCAGTAGGGCTCGGGCCGGATCCGGCCGATGTCCGGCGCATCGGCGGCGCGCGCCGGCACCACGCTGCGCCAGTCGCGGCCGGTGACCGTATAATTGTTGACGACGTGCAGGACGCAGCCCTGCTTGGAGCGCTCCTCGCAGCGCCGCATCGCCGAGGCCACGGCGTTGCCGGGATCGATGCCGCCCGCGCCCGCCCACCAGGAGGCCTTGCCGTCCCCGCCGACGACGAACGCGCGATGCGGCCCGAAAAGCTGAAAATCGGCCAGGCTCCTGGCCGCTTCGCTGTTGAGGCCCGGTGCGGTCGATCCGCCCGACTGCGCCAAGCCCGGACCTGACGCCACCAGCAATGCCGCAACCGCAACGATCAGAGGTTTCATGCGTTTCCCCTGCTGGAAGGCTAGCACCGTGCCATGAAAAACACTGCAGCAATCGCCGGCCCAGTCGTTCTGATTGCGCTGGTCGTGGCCGTCGCTGCGCTGGCACAGCCGCAACCGCACGCGCCCAATCAGGCGGCTGTGATAGGTGAGGCGACGCCCTCGAGTTCGGAGAAGGTGCGCGAGAATCCGGCGGCGCAATATCTTCTGGTGAAGACCGTGGTCGCCCAGGC
>JADHLS010000513.1 GCA_016780605.1 Reyranella sp. | reverse complement strand
CTGCAGGCCGGAGACGATCGCCGACGCACCCGCTTGCGGGCCGGAGCGCAGCGGAGGATGCCCTCGGGGAGACTTTCTTGCCTCGCGAGGAATGGGCGAAGCCCAGGGGAAGAAAGTCGAGGCGAGGGCGTTGCGGCTCAGGCGATCGAGGCGCAGCCGGTCTGCGGCCAGATTCGCCATAACGAGGCCCCGCATGTCGCGTGCTGAACAGCATGGTGAGGAAAAGACATGACCAATCTCGGTCATTCACAAGAGGTCGGCGCGCAAAGGGCGATGAGACGGATAGCGGAGCGTAGATAAGGGCCGGTTGCCCGAAAGCCAGCCCGTCGAGCGACAAGGCGCGCAGCCATCGCGTCTATGTCCGGCGGGTCGAGATCGGGCGGCCTGCCCGAAGCGGTCGAGCGAAGGCCGCGACTATCTCTCGGTCACGCTCGACGATCAAGTTTCGCCAGCCCATCTTCGCCAATCTTTTCAACGACGAGTCCGGCGAGGGCTATTCCCTGATCTGGTCGCCCCCGCTCGAACGGCGAGTAGGCCTGGCTCCAAAGGCGCGGCGGTGCAACTAGCGCACCTTGGCGAACTGGATGAGCGCGTGCTTCATCGACGGCGCTTCTGCCTGCCCAACACCTCGGCATGGCTGGCAGCCCCAACAGCCTTGATCGTCTCGTAGATACGTTTGCGGACCCTGCCTTCGCGAATCTTGTAGTAGGCGCGCACGAGCTCGAGCGTCTCGCGCTTGATCAGCGGATCCTTGTCCTGCTCGAACGGAGTCGCCGCCTCGCCGAAGCCGCCTTTGCGGCCACGGCCCGACATCGGCCGGCCGGCCAGCGCGTTCGATGGCATCTCGTCGAAGAAATACGACACCGGCACGTCGAGCACCTTGGCGAACTCGTACAGGCGACTCGAGCCCATGCGATTGGAGCCGCGCTCGTATTTCTGCACTTGCTGGAACGTCAGCCCGACAGAATTTCCGAGCGCAGTCTGGCTCATCCCAAGCAGTGCCCGGCGCTGGCGCATCCGCAGACCAACATGCACGTCGACCGGGTGTGATCTCGCCATCTTTCTCCCCTCACCTGGCGTACACTTATGGCTTCCAGGGCACGACCAGCGCAATCGCCAAGTTGGCCAGCTTGCTGGATCGACCAATTTGAACGTGGTTGATAAGGCCCTTCGTCCCACCCGGTTGCTGATAGGCGACGCTCACGCGTCGCCCTCGGCGAATTGCCACACAGGAATGCCGAGCTTCCTGGCCTTGTCGGCGAGGTTCGCCTGGATGCCGCTGCCGGCGAACACCATGACGCCGATCGGCAGGACCTCGAGCATGGCGTCGTTGCGCTTGAACGGTGCCGCCTTGGCGTGCCGGTGCCAGTCGGGCTTGAAGGCGATCTGCGGCACCTTGCGATGGTCGGCCCAGCGGGCGGCGATGCGCTCGGCGCCCTTGGGCGAGCCGCCGTGCAGCAGCACCATGTCGGGGTGCTTGGCGTGGACCTGATCGAGCTTGGCCCAGATCAGGCGATGGTCGTTGAAGTCCAGGCCGCCGCTGAGCGCGATCTTGGGTCCCTTGGGCAGCAGGACCTCGGTGTCGGCGCGACGGCGGGCGGCGAGGAAGTCGCGGCTGTCGATCATGGCGGCGGTGAGCGTGCTGCGGCTGACCATCGAGCCGGTGCGTGGCCGCCAGGCTGAGCCGGTGTGACGCTCGAACTGCTCGGCGGCCTGGTCGCGGAAGAGCTCCATGGCATTGCGCCGCTCGATCAGCGTGATGCCCTGGGCGGTCAGGCGTTCGAGTTCGACCGAGCGCACCTCCGAGCCGTTCTGCTCGCGCTGGCTCTTTTGTTGCGCCCGCTCGTTGTCGTCGAGCTTGCGCTCGATGCGATCGGCTGCACGGTGGAAGAGATTTACGGCGGACCACAGCAGGTCCTCGAGGTCGGGCTCGAGGCGGGTGTCGTTCAGCGTCGCGACCAGGGCGTCGAAGATGTCGGTGACGGCACCGGCGATGGCGTTGCCCTCGGGCAGCGGCCGCGGGTCGGGCTCATCGTCGAAGGGACGCCAAGCGTAGAGCTGCAATTCGCTGAGGACGTGCCCGGTCGAGGAGGTGGTGTCGGCGGGTTCGAGATCGTCGCGGTCGGTGGTCATGATGAGGTCCTTTGCCGGATCGGCCGCGCCCATCGCGGCCTTCGTGGGCGCCGAGTGACGGCAGGCGGACCGGGCCTGCACCGCGGAGCGTAGCGGAGCGGCCGGAGCGCCAGCGGAGGACGGCAGAGCGCGGCTATTTTGCTTCGCGATGCAAAGGCGCGTCAGCGCCGGCGGAAAATAGCCGCGCGTCGCCGTTGCAGGAGCCGGACCGCCTGCCGTCCGATCGCCCCAGAAGGCCCGGCGCGGCCTCTCCTGGCGGCCCAGGACCTCGTCGTTGCCGACCGCGACGATTGCGGCCTCGACCGCCGGTCATCCCATCCCGGCCAGCTTCGGATCACAAAAGCGCAGCGTGTCCTGAAGCGCGAGCTGATGCCGCAAGGCTGCCCGCAGGTCGTCAACGCCGTATGCGCACAGGTCGTCGTTGAAGTCGCCGAGCCTGGGCGAGAGCGTGATCGCTTCGATCCCGACCTCCTTGACGCGGGTGCTGAGCGTCGCCGCCGCGCGGTCACCTGCCGGGTCGGCGTCGCGCGCGATGTAGAGCCGGCGCAGCGTCGATGGAAGCAACAGGGCGGCGAGGTGATTGGCGGACAGGGCTGCCGCCATCGGCATGGTCGGCAGGGCGCATCGCAGCGACAGCATGGTCTCGATACCCTCGCCGGCTGCTAGCACATCGTCAGCCACGCCGAAGCGCACGGCATTGCCCAAGAGCTCGCCCATTGCCCGGCGCGGTGTGCCGATCGGGGCCTTGTCGCGGTCGGACGGGTCGAGCCAGGTGCGATGCCCCCCCGTGACGTGGCCGTCGAGATCCGTGACGCACGCGATCATTGCCGGCCAGGTCTCGGTCGGGGCGTGCTCGTCGGGGCGATAGTAGCAGCGCGGATGGAAGCGCAGTGCTCCGGCATCATGCACGGTGGCGATGCCTCGCTGGCTGAGGTATGCCTCCGCGAGCGTGCCCGCGATCGGCCGTGACATCGCGAACAGCCGTCGGGCAGATTCAGGCGAGCCACGGGGTGCTGGCTTCGTGGCCTGCGACACGAGTCGGTGTTCGGACTTGGGCAGGCCGAGGAACCGTCGTGCCTCCTCGGCGACAGCGCGGAAATCGACGAGACCACAGCTCTCGCGGATCACGTCAAGGAGATCGCCGAACTCGGCGGTTGCCGCATCGGTCCAATGCCCGGCGGCGCCGGGACCGGAGCCCGGTCCGCTGAGCCGGACGAACATCGACCGGCCTGGTGTATTGCGCGCGTCGCCGACCAGCCAGTAGCGGCCCTGGCGGCGGCCGTTGGAGAGATAGTGCCGGCAAACGGCCTCGGCATCGCGCGCGAGGCGGCGCGCCAGATCGGCGGCGGATTGGGCCATGACCGCCTCCTCACGCTGCCACACGCTCGGTGATGCCCCGCAGCGGATGCCGCTCGAGCAAGGCTTTAAGGATCAAAGGCCCGTTTGCGCCAGTCGGCACGAACAGTCGGAGCTTCCATGCGATGATCTCCGACATCAGTCCCATCGCCTTCAGCCGATCGAGCATGCCGTCGCTGAAGCCTGAAAGCTCAACACGGCGGCCATTCATGACGGTCGCGCGGCGTAGCTCCAGACCATCGTCGAGCGTCAGCACAGCGCTGCGCTCGAAGACGGCAGTCCACGCGCCTTCGGCCGAAAGCTGCGGCGTCTCGCCGACGGCGCCAGCCACCCAGGCCGCGGAGACCTGCCGGCCGATGACGCGCTGGCCGTCATCGGTCTCAAGACGCCAGACGCGGCAGCCCTCGTCGTGCAGGCGCCGCCAGATCGGCAGGAGCAAGCCGGTCACCACGTACAGGTGGCTCTCGGCGAACGCTGGCAGCTCGGCGACCTCGGCGTGCCACGCTTCGGCGAAGGCGGCCTTGTCAGCCTCCTCCCAGGCTGACGTTGCAAGCGAGTCGGCAGGGAGAGCCGGGCGCTCCATCGGTCGCACGAGGCGCACCCGCCGCTCGATGGCACCGTCGTCGAGCATCACGCTCGGCGCGGACACCTGGACGGCAGCACGGTGGGACTTGGCATTGACCAACAGGCGGCCACCGCGCTCGCGGGCCAGGTCGAGGGCCTCGACGAGCGCGAGCGGCTGGTTGCGATCGCGGCGCAGGATGGTGAGCACCTCAGTCTCGGCGCCGGTGCCGGCATGGGTATAAATCGTGCGGCGATCAATGACGCTGAGCGACTCCGCGACGATCGTCTCGACGCCGCGGTCATAGGTGCCGGACGCGACGGCGCCCTCGATCTTGGCGCGCAGCAGCGCCTCGAAAACCTCGAAGAGGGTGTTCTGCAGGCCGATCGTGAGCGCCAGCAGCCGGTTGAGGAACTGCGCGATCGAGGGCAGCTCCTCGCGCAACGAGCCGTCGCGGTCGGTGAGCGACAACCCGGTCGCCGCCTCGAAGCGCTGCAGCGAGCAGCCTTCGACCCTGCCGGCATAGAGCAGCGTGTAGAGCTGGCGCAGAGCGGCTCGAGCATAAGGGCTCTCAAGATTGTCCTCGGGCCGGAACAGGCCCTGCCCGCCGGTCTGCCGCTGGCCGCGCGTGATGGCGCCCAGCGTGTCGAGCCGGCGCGCGATCGTGCTGAGAAACCGCTTCTCGGCGGCAACGTCGGTGGCGATCGGCCGGAACAGCGGCGGCTGCGCCTGGGCGGTGCGGTTGGTCCGCCCGAGGCCCTGGATGGCGGCATCGGCCTTCCAGCCGGCCTCCAGCAGATAGTGGACCCGCAGACGCCGATTCAGAGCGCCAACATCGGCATGATAGCTGCGGCCTGTGCCGCCGGCCTCGGAGAACACCAAGATGCGCTTCTTGTCGTCCTGGAAGGCGGCCGCCTCGGCGAGGTTGGCCGACGGCGCGCGCGTCTCGACTGCGAGCCGGTCGCCCT
>JADHLS010000512.1 GCA_016780605.1 Reyranella sp. | reverse complement strand
AGGCAGCCCGCGACCTCGGTCAGCACGCGGCCATCGATCACCAGCGTCGGCACCTTGCCGTTGGGATTGATGGCCCGGAACTCGGGCCTTTGCATGTCCTTGGTGGCAAAAGACATCGGGCGCGCCTCGAAAGGCGCGCCCGTCTCATGCAAGGCGATGTGCACGGCCATCGAGCTCGAACCGGGGGCGAAATAGAAGGTCAGCATCGCCGGGTGATGGGACTCGGCTGGCTACTTGTCCAGCCAGAACGTGTCGAAGCGCACCACGTCGTAGATGCCGAAATACTCTTTCGGATTGTGGCCCTTCACGTAGTTGTACCAACCGTCGTTGATCTTCTCCCACGACACCGGGAGCAGCGGCGGATCGTCCTCCATGATCATCTCGGCCTGGTGGATGTATTCCAGCCGCTTCTTGGGATCGACCTCGGTGTCGATCTGCGGCAGCAGCGCATTGAACTTGGCATTATCCCATTGCGAGTAGTTCTGCGGCCCGCCCTTCTTGTACCAGGCGTTGAAGTAGTCGCTGGGGTCGAGCAGGGTCGACACGATGGCGCCGATCGCCAAGTCGAACTTGCCGGTGTTGACGTCGTCGAACCACACCGATTCGACGGTCGTGCGGATGTTGGACTGCACGTTCAGGTTCTGCTGCAGCATGGCCTGGATGGCCTGCGCCCACACCTTGAACGAGGCGACCTCGCGGACCAGGAAGTCGAGCCCCTGGATGCCCTTCTCGTAGCCCGCCGCCTTCATCAGGGCCTGGGCCTCCTTGACGGAGTTGGTCTGGTCCTCCTGATAGCCCACCCGCTTCTTGAGCTCGGCGAGCGGCGTGGCGACGGCGGAGAACGGATAGATGAAGCCGCCCACCATCATCGGCGCGATGTCCTTCACCACGTCGACCAGCACCGGCTGGTCGAGCGCGAGGTGGAAGGCGCGGCGCACCCGGGGATCGTCCATCGGCTTCTTCTTGTTGTTCATCCAGGTGGCCTGGATGACCGATTGGTAGAAGTTGAGGCCGGTCATGCCCGGGGTCGACTGGACCTTGCGCTGGGTCACCGGATCCATGATGCGGGCATAGTCGACGCGGCCCGACAGCAGGGCGGAGCCCAGCTCGGGCGAGAACGGCAGCGCATGGTAGAACTCGATGCCGTCGAGATAGGGCAGGCCCTTGTTCCAGTAGTTCGGGTTCTTCTCCATCACCCAGACTTCGTTCTCGACGCGGCGTTTGCTCTTGAACGGGCCGGTGCCGGGAATGTCGACGACGCGGCGCAGGTTGTACTGGTTGTCCTCCAGCGTCTTCTTGCGAACGATGCCGTTCCAGCCGCTGGCGATGGCGCCCATGATGAAGTCGGCCGGACGCGGCGCGGAGAGCTTGAACACCACGGTCTTCTTGTCGGGCGCGCTGATTTCCTCGACCGCCGTGAACAGCGTGCTGCGCGGGATGCTGATGCCCTGCGGCGGCTTGGCGATCCGGTCGAAGGTCGCCTTGACGTCCTCCGAGGTGAGCTCGGCGCCGTCATGGAACTGCACGCCCTCGCGCAGGTGGAAGGTGTAGGTCTTGCCGTCCTTCGAGATCTCCCAGCTGTGCGCCAGGTCGGGGATGATGGTCTTGCCCGAATCGCGCGGATCGCGCCGCACCAGGTTGTCGAACATGCAGCCCTGGCTGCCCAGGCTGTTGATGGTGCCCGACTGATGGAAGTCGAAGTGCGGCGGACGCATGGTGATGCCGTACTTCAGCACGCCGCCGGACTTCGGGTTGGGCTCGGGCGCGGCCAGCTGGAACTTCGAGCCGTCGAACTCAAGCGGCACGCTCTGCGCTAGGGCAGGTCGCGACGTGCCATAGAGCGTGAACGCTGCCGCCGCGGTCGCGCCGGCGACGAACTCACGACGATTTACGCCAGCACGCTTGACGCCAGGCCGCGTGGACTTGGACTCACTCATCTTTTTTCCTCCCATAAGCCTTTGGCCTTTTGCAGACCGAGCACGATGTGCTCAGATGGCTTTTGTCCATCCCCGTTGGACCAAAGCTAACACGATAAAATTCAGGGAGTCTCGCGTGAATCCTCGCCAGCCGGCGCCGCGGGTTTCTGGCGGCACCGCCCCTCGAGCGGCGCAAACGGTCCTGCAGATGGAGGATCTTCAGACCCACTTCTTTACGCCGGTCGGCGTGGTGCGCGCCGTCGACGGCGTGTCCTACGCGCTGAAAAGCGGGGAAACGCTGGGCGTGGTCGGCGAGTCGGGCTGCGGCAAGAGCGTGTCGGCGCTGTCGATCCTGCGCCTGGTCGCCAATCCGCCGGGCCGCATCGTCGGCGGCGCCATCCGCTTCGAGGGCCGCAATCTCCTGGAGGTCTCCGAGACCGAGATGGAGCGCATCCGCGGCAACGACATCTCGATGATCTTCCAGGAGCCGATGACCTCGCTCAACCCGCTCTACACGTGCGGCAGGCAGATCGCCGAGGCTGTTGCACTGCACCAGGGCCTCAACAAGCGGGACTCCTGGGATCGCGCAGTGGAGATGCTGCGGAGCGTCTCCATCCCCGAGCCCGAGCGGCGGGCGCACGCCTATCCGCACCAGCTGTCGGGCGGCATGCGCCAGCGCGTCATGATCGCCATGGCGCTCTCCTGCAATCCCAAGGTGCTGATCGCCGACGAGCCGACGACGGCGCTCGACGTCACGATCCAGGCGCAGATCCTCGACCTGATGCGCGATCTGCAGGACAAGTACGGCACCGCCATCATCCTGATCACCCACGACATGGGCGTGGTCGCCGAGAACGCCGACCGCGTCGTGGTGATGTATGCCGGCCGCAAGGTCGAGGAGGCGGATGCCGCCGAGCTGTTCGACAATCCGGGTCACCCCTACACCAAGGGCCTTCTGGGCTCGATCCCGCATCTCGACAATGCGGCGCGCAACGAGGCCAAGCGGCCGCGGCTCGCCGAGATCAAGGGCCTGGTGCCATCGCTGTTCAACCTGCCGCCGGGTTGCAGCTTCGCGCCGCGCTGCAGCTTTGCCAGCGACAAGTGCCGCACCGAACGCCCCTCGCTCGAGGAACAGCGGCCGCGTCACTGGATCGCCTGCTGGCATGCCGATCGCGTCATGGCCAACGGTTCGGCAGCGGGTGGCGCATGACCGCGCTGCTCGAGGTCGAGGGGCTGAAGAAGCACTTCCCCATCCACAAGGGCGTGTTCAGCCGCGTGTCGGGGCAGGTCTATGCCGTCGATGGTGTGTCGTTCACGATCGGTCGCGGCGAGACGCTGGGCCTGGTAGGCGAGAGCGGTTGCGGCAAGTCCACCGTCGGCCGCACGCTGCTCAAGCTACTCGAGCCGACCGACGGCACCATCAGGGTCGACGGCCAGGACATCACGCGTCTCGATTCCGAGGCGATGCTGCCCTACCGGCGGCGCATGCAGATGATCTATCAGGACCCCTACGCTTCGCTGAACCCGCGCATGACGGCGGGCGAGATCGTGGGCGAGCCGCTGATCGTGCACGAGCTCGGCTCGCCCGCCGAGCGCCGTGAGCGCGTCGCCGCCCTGTTCGACCGTGCCGGGCTCAGGCCCGAGGCGGTGAATTCGTATCCTCATGAGTTCTCGGGCGGCCAGCGCCAGCGCATCGGCATCGCCCGCGCGTTGGCGCTCAATCCCGAGCTGATCGTCGGCGACGAGCCGGTGTCGGCGCTCGACGTGTCGATCCAGGCGCAGATCATCAACCTGCTGATGGAGCTGCAGGACGAGTTCAAGCTCTCCTATCTGTTCGTGGCGCACGACCTCGCGGTGGTCGAGCACATCAGCCATCGCGTGGCCGTGATGTATCTCGGCCGCATCGTCGAGATGACCGACAAGCGCAGCCTGTTCGAGATGCCCTTGCATCCCTACACCGAGGCGCTGCTCTCGGCTGTGCCCATCCCCAAGTCGAGCGCGCGCGGCCGCAAGCGCGTGATCCTGACCGGCGACGTGCCGAGCCCGATCAATCCGCCCGCGGGCTGCCACTTCCATGCCCGCTGCCCCTACGCCATGCCGCGCTGCAGGACCGATGTGCCGGCCTTGCGCGAAGTGACCCCGGGCCATCTCGCCTCTTGCCATCTGCACGACGAGGGCGTGAAGGTCCCGCTGGGTCCGCTGACTTAGATGGTCAGGTTTACTTTCATGTTCCTCTCCCCCTTGGGGGAGAGGTTAGGTGAGGGGGACGGCCGTCGATGACTTGCTCGATCTCGGCCCATATGCCCTCCGGATTCTGCACGACCTGGTTTGCCCAGAAGCGTACGACGCGCCATCCTTCGCGCTCCACCGCTGCTGTCCGGCGTGCATCTGCCTCGACTTGGAAAGCATGATGATCGCCATCGACCTCGATCACGAGCTTTCGCGCCACGCAGGCGAAGTCCGCGAAGTAAGGACGGATTGGACGCTGGCGCCGAAACTTGGCGCCACCGATACGGCGCGACCGCAGCAGTTCCATACCTTGCGCTCGGCGCGGCTGCCGTCGCGACGGAGTTCGCGTGCTCTATCCAAGGGGGAGAGGAACAAGAGCGGGAATGTGAGACGGCAGTGTGGCGGTCGCAGGACCGAAGATTGACTAAACCGACCCTCTCAATCGTGGATCCAGCAAGTCGCGGATGCCGTCGCCCAGAAGATTGAAGGCGAGCACCGTGATGGTGATGGCGAGGCCGGGGAACAGCACCAGCCACCAAGGCGGCACCAGGCCCGCGTTAAGCGAATCGGCCAGCATGTTGCCCCAGGTCGGCGTCGGTGGCGGGATGCCGACGCCGAGGAAGCCGAGCGAGGCCTCGATGATGATGGCGACGCCGAGATGAGTGGTCGCCAGGATCAGGTAGGGCGCCACGCACTGCGGCAGGATGTGGCGGAACATCAGGCGCACGTGGCTGGCGCCGATGCCGCGCGCCGCCTCGACATACTGCATCTCCTTCAGCGAGAGCACGACCGAGCGGATGACGCGGCCGCCGAACGGTATGCGGGTGATGGCAATGGCCACGATCACCGTCGCCATGCCGCCGCCCAGCGCCATGGCGATGGCCATCGC
>JADHLS010000511.1 GCA_016780605.1 Reyranella sp. | reverse complement strand
CAGGTATGGGCGAGCACGATGCCCGGATAGGGTCCCGCACCGGAAGGCCGGTACATCCAGCCGGTGATCTCCGGGCCGGCGGCGCTATTGCCGACGGCAACGCTCGGGAAACGCACACTTTGCGCGGCGGCGTCGCCAGCGAACAACACAACGAGTGCAATGAGAAGGTGTCGAATCATGGTGCATAGTAACGCCCAAGGAGGACATTGCCATCATGATCAAGACCATCGGCCTGCTGACTCGCAAGGACGGCTGGACCCATGAGCGCTTCATGAAGCACTGGGTCGAGGTGCATGCGCCATTGGCCCACGCCGTGCCCGGCTTGCGCCGCTATGTGCAGAACCACATCTCGGGCGAACGCACCCGGGCCGACATCCCCGCGACCGACGTCGCAATCGACGGAATCGCCGAGCTGTGGTTCGACGATCAGGCCACCTTCGAGGCCGCCGCACGCTCGCCGCAGATGAAGGCGCTACACGACGACGGCGCCCTCTTCATTGGGCGCATCAAGAGCTACGTCGTCGAGGAGAAGACCGTTATCGGCTGAGTCACTCCGGCTCGATGCCGGCCGCGTTTGCCGTCTCGCGCCAAACGACCAGCTCGTCCTTGATGCGCTGCGCGAAGGCATCCGGCGCCTCGCCGCCCGGTTCGCTTGCGAGATCGCGGATCTTGGCGAGCGTCTCGGGCTCGGCCAGCACGGCAACGACATCGTTGCGGATGCGCATCGCCAGGTCGGGCGGCATGTTGCCCGGACCCAGGAGGGCGAACCACGCCGGCCGGTCGACGCCCGGCACGCCCGCCTCGGCCATCGTCGGCACGTCCGGCAGGACCGACAGCCGTTTCTCGCTGGTCACCGCCAGCATGCGCAACGTGCCGTTGCGGTGATGCGACATCGCCGTGAGCGGGCTCGTGAAGCCGACCGGTATGTGGCCGCCGACCAGTTCCTGCATCATCGGTGCCGCGCCCTTGTAGGCCACGTTCTCGATCTTGAGGCCACTCTTCACCCGGAACAGCTCGCCCACCATGCGCGTGGTGTTCTCGGTGCTGCCGAACTGGTACTTGCCGGGCTCGGCGCGCGCGGCGGCCAGGAACTTGTCCATGCTGTCGATGCCTGCCTTGGGCGAGCCGACCAGGGTCAGCGCACCGCTCACCAGGACGGTGATCGGCGTGAAGTCGCGTTCGGTGTCGTAAGGCAATTGCCTGGTAGTGAAGGGGTTGATGGTGTGGGCGCTGGTCATCACCAGCAGCGTGTAGCCATCGGGCGCCGCCTTGGCGACGATGTCGCTGCCTAAAATCCCGCTGGCGCCGCCCTTGTTGTCGATGATGACGGTCTGCCGCCAACGCTCGGCGAGCCGCGGCACGATCAGGCGCGCCACGAGATCGGTGCCGCCGCCCGCCGGATAGGGCACGACCACGCGCACCTGCTTGGAGGGATAGGCCTGTCCCCTCGCCACAGCTGGCGCCAAGGCCAGCCCCGCCGTCGCCGCGACAAAGCCGCGGCGTTTCAACCCCGCCATCGTTCCTCCGAGATCGTCTCTTGTCTTGTCGGGCAACCTAAAGGCTTTGCACCTCCTCCAAAAGCCCTGCCAGACAATCGAGCGCAGCCGCGCCAGCGCCCGAGCCGAGATCGGCGTAGAGGCGCGAGATGCGCCGCGAGAAATCCGCAGGCTTGCGGGCGAAGTCGTCGACCGCGGCCACCGCCCCCTTCTCGTTCAGGAGCCAGACTCCATTCAATGCAAACAGCACCTGGCACAGCGACGCAATGGCACGAAACACACAACCCGCCAGGTAGGAGACATCGCCGCGGTCGAGACTCTTGCGCACGTTGGCGAGCGCAAACGTCGCCTCCCATTCAAAGCGACGGCGCAGCGCCTCAGCCAGCGTGGGCGGATAGGGCGTTGTCCGGACCTGCAACTCGGCCAGCGAACCTGCCGGATCGTGCAGCAGGCGCGCGTACGCCACCTCGCCCGCATAAATCATCGGCAGAAAGGCGTGCGGATGGCCCGGTTGGTAGTGCGGCTCGACCTTGCCGGCATGGGCGTCGTCGATCGCCGAGGCTACGCGATCGAGCTCGCGATAGAGCAGGTCGACATGGACGCCGCCGATCAGCAGCCAGCCACCGCCGTCGATCCAGGGGCCCCAGCCGCCAAGCGGCGTCACCTCGGCACGGGCGCCTCGATCGTCAAGGGCGGCGACAGCGCGCGCCAGGGCGCCGACGTCGATCGCCCGGCCGGCGCGGTAGTAGAGGCCAATATCATAGTCCGAGTGGGCGCTGGCCGTGCCGCGGGCGCGCGAACCGCCGAGCGCGACGGCCTCGATACCCGGAACTGGCACCAGCGCCCCGACCAGACGGCCGAGCAGGGCTTCGTCGTTTGCAACGGTCATGGCTTTCTTTAGCGCCAAAGGTCCTGGAAAAGGTGGCCGGCGCGTCACACCATGGGGCAAATCCGGAGGAAACGATGTTCGACCTGGTCATCAAGGACGCCGAGATCCACGACGGCGCGGGCAGCGCGCCGATGCAGGGCGACCTTGGAGTGACCGATGGCAGGATTGCCGCCATCGGGAGCAAGCTTGGCGCGGCCAAGGAGACAATGAAGGCCGACGGCCTGGCGCTGGCGCCCGGCATCATCGACGGCCACACCCACTACGATGCCCAGATCACCTGGGATCCCTTCGTCGATCCCTCGCCGGCGCTCGGCGTCACGACGGCCGTGCTGGGCAATTGTGGCTTCACCATCGCGCCCTGCAAACCCGGCGACCGCGACCTCACCATGCGCCATCTCACCCACGTCGAGGGCATGTCGCTCGATGCCCTGCGTGCCGGCATCCGCTGGGAATTCGAGAGCTTCCCCCAGTATCTCGACATGCTCGAGCGGCAGGGTGTCGGACCCAACGTCGCCTGCTTCGCCGGACACTCCGCGATCCGCACCTTCGTCATGGGCGAGCAAGCGACGGAGCGCACGGCGACCGACGACGAGATCGCCGCCATCACGGCGCAGGTGCGTGAGGCGATGGCGGCCGGCGCCGTGGGTTTCGCGACCTCGACCGCCGAGGCGCATAACGGCGAAGGCGGCACGCCGATGCCCTCGCGCCTCGCCGACGATCGTGAATTGCGCACGCTGGTGCGGACGATGGGCGAGAGCGGCCGCGGCGTCTACATGCTGACCAAGGGCAGCAAGACCTCGATCCCTTACCTTGAGGAGCTCGCCATCGAAGCCAGGCGGCCGGTGGTGATCGCTGCCCTCTTCCATTCCAACACCAACCCAACCGCGGCCTTCACGACGCTCGACCAAATCAACGCCGCCCGCTCGCGCGGCCATGAGCTCGTGGCGCAGACGTCGTGCTGCCCGCTCAGCATGGATTTCACCTTCAAGAGCCCCTACCTGTTCGAAAGCATGCAGGCATGGAAGCCCGCCATGGCGGCGCATGATCCTGAGGCCCTGAAGGCGGTCTATCGCGACAAGAGCTGGCGCGACGCGGTGCGGCGCGAGCTGGAGGCCTCGCGCGGCCGGCTGGTGTTCAACGGCGAATGGGACAAGCTTTTCGTCGTCGAGGTCGCCAGGCCGGAAAACCGGGCGCTGGAGGGCGCGACACTGGCCGACCTGGCGAAGAAAGCCGGCAAGGACCCGCTCGACTGCATCCTCGACTTCGCGCTGTCGGAGAACCTCGACACGATGTTCGTGGCCCAGCTGCTGCACAACGATGAGAAGGCGGTAGGGCGCATCCTGGCCGATCCCGGCACCCACATCTCGCTGTCGGATGCGGGCGCCCATCTCACCTTTTTCTGCGACGCGGGCTTCGGCCTGCACCTGATGGGTCACTGGAGCCGCGATCTCGGCGTGCTCGACTTGCCGCAGGCCGTGCATCGCCTCACCGGCCAGCCGGCCAAGCTGTTCGGGCTACAGGGCCGCGGCCTGCTGCGCGAGGGCTATGCCGCCGACCTGATGCTGTTCGATCCCAAGACTGTCGCGCGCGGGCCCAAGAAGCGCGCCCATGACCTGCCGGCGGGTGCGGCGCGACTGACGACGTCGGCGGTCGGCCTGCATGGCGTGTGGATCAATGGCACTCGGGTCGCCGACGACAAGGGCTTCTGCGCCGAGCGCACGGCGCGGCCGGGCGAGGTGATCAGGCGTTTCGCGGCGTAGGGCGCCCCGCGACCCGTTCATGCTGGCATGAGGTGGTCTCGTTCGCGAGACGACACGGGGCGGGATACGCTCTCCCCATGACCAAGCCCCGCCTGCCCGCCTTCGATCCGGCCGACCTCGCCGAGAGCAATGCCACCAGCTATCCCGCCGCGTTCCGCGCCGACAACAGCAAGCGTTGGAACCGCAGGTTGGGCGATCATGTCGGTCTCAAGAACTTCGGCGTGAACCTGACGCGCATCGTGCCGGGCGCGCAGTCCTCGGCCCGCCACGCTCACAGCAGGCAGGACGAGTTCATCTGGGTGGTGTCCGGCGAGGTCGTGCTCGAGACCAACGAAGGCCAGCAGACCTTGCGAAGGGGCATGTGCGCTGGGTTCCCCGCCGGCTGCGGCAACGCCCATCGCTTCGTCAACAAATCCGCCGCGGACGTTTTGCTGCTGGTGGTCGGCGACCGCACGCCATTCGACGAGATCGACTATCCCGACATCGACAACCACGCCCAGGCCGGCGCCGACGGCAAGTACGTGTTCACCCGCAAGGACGGCACGCCGCACGACGCTTGAGCTACGGCCAGCTCCTGACCGCTTCGGCGGCAGCGCCGAGCGTCCGGTCGAGCTCGCCTTCCGCTCCACCCTTCCCCAGCCGTGGCGCCACATGCACGACCATGTTGGTGTCGATCGCGCCGAGGCGCACGGCGAAGGCTGAATAGGACGCGCTCAGCGTGCCGTCGTAGGCGCCGCGCAACTCGTAGGTCCAGGCGCCCCAGTGCCAGAAGTTGGCGCCGCCCCTCGCGGTGGGACGGACGAAGGTGCCAAGTCCGTAGTGAACGCCGCTGCCGACCTGCTTGCCGTCGGCCGACATCATCCAGGCGCGCGCCTGCGGGCCGATCGCGGGATTG